>NZ_MJEH01000009.1 GCF_001742425.1 Bacillus solimangrovi | reverse complement strand
GTGTTATTACCATCTTATCTAGTTTCGAACTTTGCATTACCTAAGGTTGAAGCAGGATTTATTACTGGGGTATTTATTGTAATTGCTACACTAATCCGACCAATTGGAGGGTTATTGGCAGATAAGTTTAATCCATACTTCCTTTTAATTCTAGTCTTCTCTCTATTAGGGATAGCAAGTGTTGTCGTAGCGGTAGCTAGTCAGTTCATTGTTTTTGTCGTGGCGATTATGGTGATATCACTTTGTTCAGGTATTGGGAACGGGGTCGTGTTCAAGCTTGTGCCATTATTAGCGAAGGAACAAATTGGAACAGCAAACGGAATTGTAGCTGCTACGGGTAGCTTCGGAGGTTTCTTCCCACCGCTTATTATTGCGTTTATCGTTAGCATGTTCAACAGCCACTCGCTTGGATTTGCGTTCTTTACAGTTCTTGCCCTTGTATGTCTTTCGATTATCATTGTTAATTATAAAAGGTTTCAAACATTGATAGTAGAGGAGGGTGCATAGTGAAGAGCAGGGTGTTAGGTGAGATTCTAGATTATAATAAGCTATTTGTGAGCAGGCAGAAGTATAAAAAGTATGTATTAGATAAGAAGCCAAATAAAGAAATAGTTATTATCTCTTGCATGGATGCGAGATTAACTGAGCTACTACCACACGCTTTAAATATGAAAAATAGCGATTATGTCTCTATCACAACTGCTGGAGCGATGATCCCTCATTTATTTGATTCTATTATGAAGAGCTTAATTGTTGCTATTAGTCAATTTGATGTTAAGGAAATATTGGTTATCGGTCATTCAGATTGTGGAATGGATTGTTTGAAGACGAATGACATTTATGAACAGACTAACGATGTTTCATTTCCAGAAGATTTTACAGATAAATATAAAAGCTTTTTATTAAATTGGCTTGATGGATTTAATAGTTATGAAGAGAATATCATCAGCTCCATGAATATGCTCAAAAGCCATCCGCTGGTGCCAGAGAATATTTTAGTTCATGGTTTACTTATTAATCCAGAAACTGGTGAGTTAACCTTAGTAGCAAGTGGAGAGAAACATTAACTATTAGGACAGAAGAGGTGTGAAACAATGGCTATTCAGCAACGGAACGACCATATAACACATCAGATTAACGCACTCGTTGAAACATTTTACCGTCATTTATTAGAAGAACAATACTTTAGTGAAATGTTTGAAAAAAGACAGGTTAATATTGAAGTATTGAAAGAAAGACAAAGAGTGTTTATCATGTCGTTAGTATCTGACGGAGAGAATGGAGAAGAAGAAGTTTCCCAAGTTCAAACACGTCATCCGTTCCAAACAACTCCTGAACGAGCAAAAATATGGTTGCAGATAATGAAAGAGAGCATGATTGAAGAACAGTTTGATGAAGAGCTACAACAACATCTATTACAAAAGATGAAACGGTTAATGACATCGATTGTGAAAGAAAAGGAATAATTAGAATTTTATCTTAAAATAAAAGATCGAAAAAAATAGGGATACTCATATAAGGAACGATTGAGATACTGAAAAGTTGTTGTCGTTCTAGTTGTATGAGCCCCTTTATTTTTTGTCATTTCTTCCGTTAATAGGAATGGTTATTAGGCAGTGATTGACCAAGAAGAGAGACATGAATGTACGTATTGTGTTTCTCTCGTGGATGATTGTTTACCTGTGGAGGAATAAATGTTTGTTTATTGATAAAATGGTTGCGCTTACATTATTTTAATGTTCGGAATTTGTTATTTTTACAATGAAAACGCTTTCTATAAAATAGTAAAAGTACCCAAAAAAAGTTTGAGAAAAGGTGTTGACGAAAGCAATATTCGGATCTATAATAAAAAACATAATTTTCAGAAAATTTATTCAAATAAAAAACAACTAGGAAGGATGAGTGGAAATGACTCAAACAAAAACACCAACAAAAAAGGATCAAGCGAAGAAAAACGACAAAAAAATCATTGATTACATCAACGATTTTTATCTAAGCCGTGACTAATCTCTACTATTAAATGATGTGATTTTGTACTTTTATATAGGAGGCAACTGTTGAACGTTAACAGTTGTCTTTTTTTGTGTAAGTAAAGGGAATAAAAAAAGCGGATACATTGTGGAAAATGTACCGCAAGTGTCCGTGGATATGATGATGAAGGGTGAAGGAGGAAGAACATAAACTTCACTAATGACAAACATGACTAATTGTATTGACCATAACGAAGTTGCTCTGTATATTGGTCAAACAATGAGCTACTACCGAGATCAAGACTTAAATCAATTAAATCACGTAATTCTTGTTCAGTAGGAATGATTTGGAAGTCAACATCACTATAACATATGATGTGCCGCTTATCATCAATGGATTTCTTAAACAAATAATGTCCGTATTGGTTTCGACGTAGGAATAATACGACTTCGCCAACGTCCTTCTTCTTAGGGTTCAAAATCTTACAAAGTGTGCCTGATTTCATATTTAACATTGGGATTGTTTGAATACTCATATCGTAACACTCCTTTCCAAGGGTTTTGTAGCTGTCGATATTACGTCTGTTTTGAACTCATCCTTGATGGTACTTATTATCACTACTATTAATGCCGTTTTATTTGAAGCCTCACTATATATGTTTTTATTGTTTGGTATTTATATACCTTTAATCCCTCCAAAGCAAACATTTTTTCAGGCCTATTTTGTCACGTAACAACTGACGCTATAATTGTGTCTTCAAAACTTAGGTAGAACATTGAAGTTTATGTAGAAGAACCTATGTCAGTAATTACCTGATTTGTTCAACTAACCTCTAGAAGGAGAAAAGGAAAGCCCTTCTGATGGAAGCTTCATTTTATAATTCAAGTCATATAATAAATTTACTTAAGTGGTATATAAGAGAAACTGGCAAAACAAATTTTGAAAGCGTTATATAAAAATAAAATTTTGACAATGGTAACATTTCATTCACAAATATGTGACGAAAATGTGAACGGTTAACATGCCTATAGCATTTTCTTTAAGACGGGCATACAATGGGTGCATAATTAGTTGAATAATATTTGTAAACAAGAAAGGTGGTCCTAGACCATGACAGGCACAGCGGTACTTTATCGCGAAAATGAGGACATTTTGTATTTAGAAGGTATTGAGAAGTCTACGTATGAAGAAATTGTAAAACAGAGTGGTCAAGAAAAATGTCAATGCAAACTTGACCATAAAACAATTGATTTAGGAAAAGTAACACCGCTTGGTTTCAAACTAGACAACGTTGATTGGGAATACGGATATTAATCAAACAGATAATCATAGTGATAACATCTAGAAGCTTTCTCTGAACAATAACACAGGGAAAGCTTTTTTTGTGTATCATAATTAAATTGTTCAGATGCTTGAAAATGACACGCATTTTGAGTTTTGGAGATGACATTCATGCAAATGTGACAAAAAAACAGGAAATTTTTATAAAATTCTTAAAATTCTAACTTTAAAATGAATGTGAATAATTGTACAATAAAACCATATAGTTGTGAACACATGATTTCTACAGTATGAAAAGGGAAAAAGGCTACTTTACACCACGACATAAATAGAGAAAGAAATTGCTGTATGAACGAATGTGAAAACAATCACATCTGAAAGAGTTTGATTGGGAAAAGGGGAGGAAAAGTAAACATGCATATTGTTGTCTGCGTCAAACAGGTGCCTGACACAAAAATCATTAAAGTAAACCCAAAAACGAACACATTAGATCGTCGTGGAGTACCAGCTATTCTAAATCCGTATGATGCACATGCGGTGGAAGAAGCAGCAAGGCTGAAATCGATTCATGGGGGGACAGTTACAGTCGTATCGATGGGACCTCCGCAAGCGACAGCAGTTATTAAAAAGTCAATCGAGATTGGAGCAGATGCAGGTTATTTAATCTCTGATCGGCGCTTTGCTGGAGCAGATACGTTAGCGACGAGTTATGCGTTATGCAAGGCACTAGAAAAGATTTCATCAATTGAACCAATAGACTTAATCATCTGTGGAAAACACGCTATTGACGGAGATACAGGTCAAGTTGGTCCTGGAATTGCCCGCCGCTTAAACATTCCACCTGTTACAAATGTTTATGAAGTAGAAGACATGAACATGAATGATGGAGTTGTTGAAGTGAAACGAAAGCTTAGTAACGGATATGAGCGCATTCAGGCACAGTTGCCATGTTTGTTAACCGTTGAGAAGGATATTAATAAAGTGTCTTATTCACCAATGCCGAATATGTTAAAGGCAGCTCGATACAAACCTGTCGTTTGGACAGTTGATGATCTTGGTGAAGTAGACATTAAGCAACTTGGTTTGAAGGGCTCACCAACAATCGTTGGTAAGATGTTTCCACCAAAGTCATCTGATGGCGGTGAGATGATTGAGGGAGAGTCATCTGAACAAGTTACGAAACTATTAAATATCTTATTAACGGATAAGAAAGAGCTTTTTCAAAAGGTGGGTGAAGACGCATGACACAAGAAGCAAAGGGCGTATGGGTATTCATTGAACAACACGAAGGTGTAATTGAAAATGTTTCATTAGAGCTTCTCGGTGCAGGTAGAAGCTTAGCAGATAAGCTAGAAGTGCCACTAGTAGGAATCTTACTCGGTTATCAAGTGAAGAAATGTGCACAAGTTTGTTTCGAATATGGAGCAGATGAAGTGTATCTCATTGATAACCCTATTCTGAAGGAATACCGAACAGAGCCTTATATGAGAGGGATTGGCGACTTATGCCGAAAGTATAAGCCTGAAATCTTCTTATATGGAGCAACATCGAACGGTAAAGATATTGCGAGTGCAATTGCAACTGACGTATCGACAGGATTAACGGCTGATACGACGATGCTTGATGTAAATGTAGAGAAACGTCTCTTAGAAGCAAGTCGTCCAGCATTCGGTGGTAATATTATGGCAACGATCTTGTGTAAGAGGCACCGTCCACAAATGGCGACCGTTCGTCCGAAGGTAATGAAAGCGTTACAGCGTCAAAAGGGACGAACTGGAATTTTAATTGAAGAAACTGTTGCGATGCAAGAGCAAGATGTTCGTACGAAAGTGTTAGAAATTGTACAAGAGGTAAATAAAGCCGCTTCACTAGCAGATGCACATATTATTGTTGCTGGTGGAAAAGGCATGCAAGATGAAAAAGGCTTCAAATTGTTACATGAGTTTGCAGAAGTAATCGGTGCGAGTGTCGGTGGAACACGTGATGTCGTTGAAGCAGGATGGATTGATCACCATCTTCAAGTCGGGCAAACTGGTGAAACAGTGACACCGAAGTTGTACTTTGCAGTTGGTATCTCTGGTGCTGTTCAGCACGTCGTTGGCATGAAAAATTCAGATATGATCATTGCGATTAATACAGACCGTGACGCAGCGATCTTTGATGTCTGTCATTATGGCATTGTCGGAGATGCGCTTGAAATAATTCCGCAACTGACAAATGCATTCAAAGCTGCATTAACGAATGAAGAAGGAGTGGAAGCACATGTCTGAGAAATTTGATGTCATCGTAGTCGGAGCAGGTCCAGCTGGTACGTCTTGTGCGTATTGTTGCGCACAGTCAGGTTTGAAAGTTCTGTTAATTGAACGTGGTGAATACCCTGGTGCCAAAAATGTAATGGGTGGCATATTATACCGTAAGCAAATGGAGGATATTATCCCGCGTTTTTGGGAAGATGCACCATTAGAGCGCCCAATTATTGAACAACGAGCGTGGTTAATGGATGAAGAATCTGTCGTCACAACGAGTGTGAAAAATGCAGAATGGGTGAAAGAACCGTACAATAACTTTTCGATTTTGAGAGCGAAGTTTGACCAGTGGTTTGCAAGTAAGGCAGTTGATGCAGGTGCGCTTCTTATTACTGAAACCGTTGTCACAGAATGTATTGTTGAAAATAATAAAGTGATCGGTGTACGTACTGATCGACCTGATGGTGATGTCTATGCGGACGTTGTAGTTCTTGCAGATGGGGTAAATTCCTTGCTAGCAAAGCAACTTGGTATGCGTACGAAGATTCGTCCTGAGGATGTTGCACTAACAGTGATGGAAGTCATTAATTTACCGAAGAAAGTGATCAACGATCGATTTAATGTGAACGATAACGAAGGTGTTGCGATTGAAATTTTCGGCGATGCAACGAAAGGTCACCTTGGGACGTCGTTTATCTATACGAACAAGGAAAGTATTAATCTCGGAGTTGGAACGACATTATCAGCTATGATGAAGTTGAAAATGAAGCCGTACGACTTGTTAGAATACGTGAAAAATCACCCGATGGTACAACCGCTTGTAAGAGACGGTGAATCAGCCGAATATTTAGCACATCTCATTCCAGAAGGTGGTTATAATTCAATGCCACAATTGTATCGAGATGGGGTACTAATTGTCGGTGATGCCGCTCAATTTGTAAATGCAATTCATCGTGAAGGATCGAATATGGCGATGACGTCAGGGAAATTAGCAGCAGAAACGATTCAAATCGCTTATGAACGTGGCGATTTCTCGAAAAAAACATTGTATAAGTACAAGGATAAAATAATGGAAAGCTTTATCGGTCAAGATTTAGAAAAGTATAAGGATGCAACACATACATTTGAAACGAACCCACATTACTTCAAAGAATATATTCCTCTCATGAATCAAGCAGCAAGTTCATTCCTTACAGTTGATGGTGTTCCAAAACGTGAGAAACAGCGTAACATGTTACAAACAATAACAGCACAGCGCGGAACATTTGGCACGATCAAAGACATGTACCGTGCATGGAAGGTGATGAAATAATGGCAGGCAAATTAGCGAGTACGATTGAAGAGAAGCAATACCTTGTCCGTTACAAAGCTGATTCGAAATCACACTTAACCGTCTTAGATCACGACATCTGTGCGACACAATGCCCTGAGAAGTGGTGTACGAACTTCTGTCCAGGTGAAGTATATAAATGGGAAGAAATCCGTATGTTTGTTGGTTATGAAGGCTGTCATGAATGTGGGAGCTGTCGCATTGGCTGTCCGTATGAGAACATCAAGTGGGAATATCCAAAAGGCGGACATGGGATTGTATTTCGTTTAGGATAAAAGAGGTAGATAAAATGAAACTTCCATCAGTAGAGGGTGAAGGAATATCCCACTGATGGAAGTTTCACTTTATGAATTCAGTCTGCCTATTATCTATTGGATACGGTTAATGAGACGTTATCGCTTTAGTTTCAGTTTTCCAGTAAGAACCAATCCACCCCTGATACTCATACTCAATAGTATCAGGTTGACAACACCGAAAATAATTTCAATTAGTTGAATGATCCAAAACATTGTATCAAATTGGCCTGTTGAAGCCCACATATCAAGTAAGATAGCTGCAGGAATCAAAATAAAAATTCCATTCATGACTATAAAGGGCATACGCTTCTTTTTCTTTCCTATTAACTTTCCTTTTCTACCCTTAGAAATTTTGAAACCCGTCGCTCCAGTTACAGCCATGGCAGTAATCAAGATGGGTAAACCAGGTAGAACAATGAGACTTTTTATCTTGGCGATAGTTTCATGACTATAGAATAAATCAGCTATAACTGTAGAAACAAGAAAACTAACAATTGTTAGAAATGCAATAATGCTTGTAACTGCATGTAGTTTTTTAATAATTCATCACCTCATAATAATTTTATTTACTTACGCAAAGCTTTCAGTCCATTCTTAAACATTTTGAAGTTTCCTACGATATGGAGAATGACCATTGCACTTACAAGAAAAGCAAAGAATGTGTGAGCCCCACCAACTTTATCAAGCAATTCATCTACATAAATTCCATTTTCAGTTTGTCTTGAAAAGATGAAAAGTGTTATGCCACTTGAAAATAGTAGTGTGAAAAAGATGAGAAGTAAAAGATTTAAAATAGCCTTTCCCCGCATTTTCTTTTTCTTATTTCCTGTCACTTTTTTCACTCCTTATTGAACTCAATTATTTTACTTGTCATGACAAGTATATATCTAAAAAAACAAATCTCTCTTGTTACAGTAAATTTTGATCGATTTGTTTTAATAGCTTCTTTAGTTCTTCTTCATTCTCTTTTGGTATCCCCTCAAGTGCTTTCTCCAAGACATCAACGGCTATCGGAACAAGATCACTTTTTAATGATTTTCCTTGTTCGGTAAGAAAGATGAAATGGGAACGTTGATCTTTGGGATGAGATTTACGGATAATTATATCTTTCTTCTCTAATTTAGATAAAATTCTTGTCGTATTCGATTGATCTTTAAAGGTTTTCTCTGCTAGCTGTTTTGGTGTCAATCCATCTTGTTCCCATAATCTGTTTAAAACTGCCCATTGTTCTGGTGTCACATCGAAGGAACGGAAGCGTCGGTGTAACTCTCTTTCTAACAACGAAGAGCAAAGTGCAATCAAATATCCAACTGATTCATCTAATTTAAAATCCAAAACATTCACTCCTGTAAATTACTTGTCATGACAAGTATATATCCATTCATCTACAAATGCAACTATATATTACCAATTAATCTGGATTTGCTGATATATTTATCAGTATAATTGGTTGCTGCTTCAACTATTCTGCTTCATTAGTGAAATTTGAATAACTTCATTCAACAATTTTTATCACTAGTGACCTAATATAATAAAAATTATAGTATTGGCAAGAATTATCTTTACTATAAAGAGTCACAGGAAGGGCAACAAATCGTCATTTTTATGAAACCGATAAAGACAGTTATATTATATGGTCAGAAAACAAGCAGCTTTAATTAATATGACTTAGTCAATTATGTATTTACTAGTCAACTTTTCACTGATGGAAGTTTCACTTTATTCATTCACAACTAAAAATCTATAACCGCTTATTTTTACATCTAAACTTAGATTTTTCAAAGCCCTTTCTTTGTCAATTGAAATTTCATATACACCAAAGGATACATCTTTTATTTCTGTTACAATGTCATCTTTAAGTACATTAAGTACTTTAAAATCAAATGGTTTCTTATATTTTAGATGACCATTTTCCCTTATTATTTCAGATGGAACAACAAACTGGTTTATGTCTGCAGAATAATTATGATTTAAAACAATTTTTAGCACCAAACGATCTCCTCTGTCTTCTAAATATTTATAAGAAACTTCACTCCCTTCTTTTATCGTAAAAGTGTGTCGTTCTTCAAGATTTACTATACCGTTTTCTTTAAGTTCTTCTAAATCATAGAAGGTAATTGAGTCAAGTGGTCGCCCATTAGCAATATCTGAATAGTAGTGGTCAACTTTAAGAATATCATCAAGAGTTCTGTTATTTGGATATATAGTAAACAGTAAAACTAGGACAACGCAGGAACCTATAATTCTCTGTACCTTATTCATTAACTCCCTCCTTTCCTTTATTTTACATGAAATCGCAGGGTTTTATTGAAAGAAATTGTAATTTAAGTTTCAAAGTTCTTAAATTTAATGATTGAAATAAAACAAAAATGCAACATAGCAAAATCAAAAGGAGGTATGCAAATGAATGCACAGCAATTACAAAGATGGATTATTGAAAATAACAGACTCTAACTCTTTTTGAGTCATTTTTGAAATGCTTTGATATATCATGCAACTTCAATGATCTGTAAAAAAAATAATGAAACTCAGATTTCCAACAAGAGAATGGGCAAATGAATCTCAGCTACTACAAAATTTTCAAGTAACAGTTATGAAATCAACGATGTTTGATTAAAATATAATTGTCCGAAAATTCATTATATGAGTAGTTTTTTTACCAATTATATGTAAAATAAAAAGTGTGGAAATGAAAATCAGGAGGAGATTTTATTGAAAACATCTTCAATTAATCCAAGCTTACATAAGGATATACTTATTCATGCTCCAATAGATGTTGTATGGGGTGCATGGATGACCTCACAAAACGTTGCTGGTTGGTTCGCGCCAGAAGCTGTTGTGGAAGCGAGAGAGGGAGGAGAATTTGAATTATATTTTGTTCCTGGAAATAAAGAAGGAATGAATACAAAGGGCTGTACAATCCAGAAGATCGTTCCTAATAAAAAATTAGAGTTTAATTGGAAAGGTCCAGATCAGTTTGAAACAATAATGAACAATGAAAATGAACTTACTACTGTAAATGTAACTTTTATCGGAGATGATGAACGAACTAAGGTCTCTATTACACATTTGAACTGGGGAGAAGGAGATCTTTGGAAAGAAGCATATAATTGGCATGAGATGGCATGGGAAGGCGTTTTAAAGAGCCTCAAGTCTTTCGTAGAAAGTGAAAAAGGTGATATTTGTTGTCAGTCGGAATAACGTGAAACGAGGATATTCAAAGATCTTTCATTGATGTTTTTTTGAGTTTGGATGTAAATATCAGTTTATTATGTATCAACAGATTCTTAAAGTCCCACTTTAAAACTTTGAAAAGCCAAAGAAGTGAATGCACTTCAATTATGACAATTTAGTGATGAACTGTTCTATTTAAGCTCAACTGATCATTAATCCTGTATAATACGATTTGAAACCGAATAAGGAGTTGTATGTTTATGAAAATCAAAAGTTTACTTGTAGCTCTATCTGCAACGTTTCTATTAGCTGCTTGTAGTGCAGATGACACTCAGTCCGAACCTCAAGAAGAAATGGATTCGCAGTCAATTAAAGAACTCGTGCATGATTACAGTGTAGGAAATATTAAAACTGGAGCTGCATCAATTACTTCTGAAAGCTTGAATGTGACTGATAATAATGGAGAAGAAATCGTATACGAATTACCTGCTGATGAATTTTTTGTGTCAATCGCACCTTATATAAATAAAACACATCCATGTACGAACCATAACTTGATCGGCTGTCAAGGTGAGCTATCAAATGAGAATTTTGACGTTGTAATAAAAGATAATGAAGGAAATGTTGTAATTGAGGAAACGATGAACTCAGGGGATAATGGATTTATCGATTTATGGTTACCACGAGATAAAGAATATCAAGTACAGATAACACAAGATGGTAAAGTTGCAGAGAGTGCTCTTTCTACTTTTAAAACAGATGGTACTTGTGTAACAACGATGAAGTTAACGTAAGAGTAAGAGGGAAACATTAATGTTTCTCTCTTTTTTTAATTTCTTTTCCTCTTACTACTTGTAAGAATTCCACAGTATAATGACTCTCCTCATAACATTCTGTATTTGGCGAACTTGCCTCATTTTTTTTCTAAGTAAATGAATAATTAAATGTGGCAGTTTCTATTAGTGGGAATGACTCGTTAATAACTACTCTGAATAAGCAACCACTATTGGTAATTAGATTATGTGAATAAGTGAGTTTTCAGTGAGTATAAATACCATCGTGTACATCTCCAATCACAAAACTTTTCACTACCTCATAAAATATAGGAACGTTATTTATGCAGGAGGTGAGAAATTAAAACATTGGAAAACTTAAATCTAAACAAGTTTATACTCATAATCATTATTATAGTTCCACTCGTCTTTACTGCTATTATTGCCTCAATAGGGCTCATATTTATTAATAATAGGATAATTATGGTGCCTGAACAATTTCCAATTATTCAAGCCGCTGTTGCTGAAGCCCAACCTGGTGACATTATACTCGTTAAAGATAAAGGTGAACCTTATGAGGAAGCAGTAACCATTAATACAGACAATATTAAACTAATTGGAATAGGCAAAGTAAAGCCAGTCCTCGATGGGTTAGAGCTCCTTGAAGATGGCATAACGATAGGAGATACCTCTGGTGTACAAGTAAGTAACTTTATTATTCAAAACTATCTTGGCAATGGGATAGAAATAAACAATTCAGATGAAATTACGGTTAACCGAAATATGGTTAAGGATAACGGGGATAATGGGATTGATTTGAATGACAATACAAGAAACAGCTGGATAAAAAATAATATTGCTATGAGAAATATGAGTGATGGAATTGATTTAGACGATTCAACTAACAACGTGATTAAAGGAAATACGGCCACTAATAATATGCGTCATGGAATTTTGTCGGAGACTTCAAACAATAACATTTACAAAGGAAATATCATTAAGGATAATATTGTTGATGAGGGTATTCACTTAATTAATTCCATTGGTAATACAGTTACAAGAAATAGAGTTGAAAATAATGGATCGGAAGGTATTGAACTAAGTGATAATTCTGACTTAGGTACGGTTAAAGGGAATTATGTGAGAAACAATAGTGTGAATGGGATACTCATTAATGGTTCAACATTTAGTACTATTAATAGTAATGTCGTTATTAATAATACTGAGAATGGAATTTTATTCAATGATAATTCTAATAATAATGATGGTTTTTTTAACGTTGCTTTAGGTAATGGCAATGGTCTGAATACTTTTGATATCAATGATCAAAATATCACACCTCCCATCAACAATTTAAAAGCAAATATATGTATAACAAGTTACCCAGCAGGTCTTTGTAAATGATGAATGAATGCATCCTTGAGGGTGCATTTTTTCATTCAATCGCAAACAAATGAGTATGTAGACATAGTACGTTTTATATCAAAAGGATTAAAACTTACCGAAAACGGACAAAAAGAAAATGAAGTATATGGTAATTATTGTTAAACGAAGTAATAATAAGGGATAAAAGTAATTTGATATATACATAAACAACATAAAAATTCGATTGAATTTTGGTTTATTGACATAAATATAATAAGCACATACTAATTAGACGTTATATGATTGAAATAGCTGGTTCTTAATAATACGGTTGTTCACTGACCTTAAAACAATTGAATCGTCATTTCGAGAATATAAGTTGTAAATGGATAAGAAATAAGATTAATAGATGTTTTTATGTTTAATTAGCAGTCAGCTACAGGACTATGTATGGTTGATGAAGAATATGATATCAACATGTTTAACTTGAGTGATAGAGGTAGAGGTTATTCAAAACAATCAAAAATGAAAAGGGAGTGTGATAATATGAGCGACAACAAATTCAAAGAAGGACATTTCATCCTTTTAGGTGATGAGTATTTTAAGATTTTAGAAAATTACTGGGATAAATGTGCCAAAGTTGTCGATAAGGAAGGGACAATAATCGGAAGCTTCTATTTTCAATATGGTGATGAAATGGCGCAAATTGTAACGGATGAGCAAAAAATCGAACTATTAGAAAACAGTTTTAACAAACATTAGTGCTGCTCCAATTGGCTTAACTCATCATCAGTGGGGAGAAACGAAGCCCCCTCTGGTGAAAGCAAGATGTGTGAAATGTCAATACATACACGTGCATGCTATTTAATGTTAGTCCGTCACTTATCATATTTTTAGGTGTTCAATATGATTCTAACTAAATAGGTATAATTGTATGATCGAGATGAAAATGTCTCGATCTTTTTTATTTCTTATCAATTTTCAAAAAAATAGGGTAATTTAGTCATTCATACATTCTCTGTTAAAGTACAAGCAAAATTGGTCAATTACACATATCATAAAAAATATGAATATGAATAGAGGTGTGAATAGAAATGACGATACACATCGTACCTACGGAATTTCCTACGGTACAAGATGCAATTGATAATTTTAGTACGGTAGCTGGAGATAGCATCCAAATACTCGCAGGAACGTTTGATGGATTTAATGTGACGAAGGAAAGGTTAAAGATATTCGGTTGTGGGATTGGCAAGACTATAATCGCAGGTAATCCATCACCAGTAAGTGATAATGGGATAGATATAGATGCAGATTATACGTTATTACAAGGATTCACGATTCAAGGATTTTCTGATGGGGGTATTGAAGCGAACTCTGATTTCAATGTTCTTAAAGAGATTGAATCTAAGTTAAATGATAATGATGGTTATGAGATTGATGGTCAGAATAATTTATTTATTAATTGTTCGGCCTTACTCAATCGTTTTGGTGGATTCGACGTCGATGATGATCATCACTGTTTGATTAATTGTGTGAGCGTTGGAAATCGTGATGAGGGATATGATATCGATGGAAATAACAACAAGTTCATAAGAAGTGTTGGAAATGAAAGTGGAGAAACGGGTTTCGATATTGGTGGAGAGGACTCTAATATATTATTTGAAAACCAATCTTTTCGAAATCGTGTCTTAGGTATTAATATTCGTCAAGGTAGTATGAACAATAATATTATTGGAAATAAAGTGTGTAAAAATGAAGGCAGTGGGATAAAGTTTGCCATTCCAGAGTTTGAACAGACTATTGGAAATGTCGTTGACTCCAATATTGTACGAAAAAATGGAACAGAAATAGGTGGTTCTGGGATCTTAGTTGAGAACGGAGTACTAGATAACTCGATAAGGTTCAATAAATTAAAATTAAATGAACCAAATGATATCGAAGTGCAAGGTCTTGTTACTGATAATATTTACGATGGCAATAAGTGCGAAAATAGTTCTCCTAATGGGCTATGTAATTAGTAAGACTCCCTTCTTAATAAGGGAGTCTTACTACATAAGTTGTAACAAACAAATTGAGACTAGAATGAGTCTTTTCACTCTTTAATATCAAGCTTGAAATACGTGATGCCATCAAACTACCCACCACTAAAGTTTATTCCATCCTGCCTTCACCCATTGAACACCATACATTTAAACTTGTCCAATATAAGGTGAAATAAATTATCTATTAACCATGATGAATTATCAAGGTTAACAATCTATTAACAAACGATTAAATAATATAATTCTTGAAAAGCGGTTGTAGGTTTTACAAAATGAGAGTGATATAACTGTGGTTTGCCGATACCGAAGAGGAATGTGTATTTATCCTAAAAGAGTATGGAAAAAGAGTGATATAGGGAAATGTTATAGCGGATAATGTAACACATAACTTTATTTAGTTTCCACATAGTCTTTCGTATAATTTCACTTAACGTACAAGCAAACGTATTCATTCCCTCATAAATATACAGTAAATCAGAATTACATCACGTTTCAGTTGGAAAATCATGAATCCATTATAAGTGGGACTCTTAATACGTGGTAAAGTTTCAAGTTTATTAAAGGAGCCTGTTTTGCTTAACCAATTTCCAAAACAGGCTCTTCATTAAATTGACATGTGTTTCATCAACTATGACAATGATTTGTAACAGATTTTATTAGATTTTAGTATCCACCGTAACCACTCATACAAGCACAACCAACGATGATTAATAGAATGAACAAAACAACGACTAACGCGAATGCACTTCCGTTTCCATAACCTTCAGCCATCTTTGAACACCCCCTTTCAGTTTTCGACGTATGATTGATATGAAAGCCTTTTTAGTCAGAAGGCTTAATAATAAAAACGTCTTCTTCTAAAAGGACGTCCATATCCAAATCCATAAGGTCTAAATCTTCTGTAACCGAAACCATAAGGTCGAAACCTGCCGTATCCAAAACGAGGTCTAAAGAATCCGTAACCAAAACCTTGATCTAATGGCACATCATTACCTCCTTGTGATTAGTTATTGAATCAGTCTTTTGTTATTTCGATTCTATATATCCTATGTGATTTGACCAAACGTGTGTAGGTCATGCGTTTATAGGACTGTATTTTTTTGTGGTAATTATCTATGAGGTATTTGGTCAATCTATTGGAACAATTGTCATGATGTATTCAGCAGAAGCTAGAAGAATCAATGTAATAAAAATGCGCTATCGTAATCATTATTCATTAGCTGGTTTCATTAATTCTCTATATCCAAGTTGTTCTAATGCGATTGCCATACGTTCATAACCTAAATCATTAGGGTGAATATGGTCTTTTGACAGAAGCTGTTTTTCATGGCCTTTAAACACACGATTAATATTTGCAACGAGTACATGTGGATGACTTGTTAATTGAGATAAATGGTGATTGTATTGGTCAATCCATTTATTTGCGACACTAATAGTTGGTAGTGGGTTATAGAGGTTAAGAATACGAATGATATACCGTTGACCTTTGATATTTTGTTTGAGTGCAGTAATTTTGTTGATCATTAGTGTCATGTTTTGTTTAGCAGAAGATAGCGACTTAAAGAAAACTGTTTCGTCTTTCGTATTTTCATATATTCTTGCAGCTTGGATTAAGTCATTTCCACCAGCTGTTATCGTAATGATGTTTGCCTGCCGGATCTTTCTTTGGACACTTCTATAATTCAAGCTATCTAAGATTTCTTTGGATGTAGCACCAGTTTCTGCGCATGTTTGATAAAAAATCGCTTCTTGAACATGTCGTTCTGATTTGTTGGCATATCGATATACGAAACCAGGTGTGAAAAGAGTCGTTCCAACACCAACAGTAAGAGAATCACCAAGAGCAACATAATATAGTGACACGTCTATTCTCGTCCTTTCATTACAAGATCTTGCTATTAGAATATACATATTCATAATCGCTTTCGATTGGTACGAAATGACGAAAAATGGTCACTTATAACATGTTTCTTCAAAATAGATTTAATTGAATAGATAGGAAAGTGCCTACCAAAAGATAGACACATGCCGTTAAACTTATATCTTAATATTAACTGTTACTATTACTCTTTATAAAAGTGGTTAACAAAGTATTAGTGGTAGAAGACGTTGTATTTCGTGTTACACAAGTAAATTTGTTCAATCAACTATCCGTGAATAACATGAGGAAGCTTCACGGATAGACAACTGATGATATTAGCAGAAGCATACTGCTCCAACGATGATTAATAGGATAAATAACACGACGATTAATGCAAAACTACTTGCAAATCCGCGTTCGTAACCACCATATCCCATAGGCTCTTCATAACCTCGAGTACCACAGCAACCGAACATTCACGTCACCCCCTTGAAGTAATAATGGAGAACTGCTTCTCCTTTAATACGTTATGTTTGCTCAGATAATATGGTGTAGGCAGGTATCTAAATTTGAAAAGATCGCTGATAAACTTTTTCATCGTAGGTATTATGTGTATCTTCCATTAGTAAGAGGTTCAATTATCCCACCAGTGAATGGAGTATTGAACGAACTCTAAATGATTCCAATATGTTACAATATAAAAGACACATTTAAAAAGTGCCTACCAAAAGGTAGACACTTTTACTGATATTAAATACGTGTTTCTGGTGCAAAAGCTCCGCTAAAATCGTTTAAACAGCACCATTAATTAATAGTTTAGTTATTAAGGGTGATGAAAGAATGCCCCTCAACTAAGTTTAGTCACTTAGCAGAAGCATACTGCTCCAACAATGATTAATAAGATAAACAACACGACGATTAAAGTAAAAGCACTTCCGTATCCTCGATCATAACCACCGTATCCCATAGGCTCTTCATATCCACAGCAACCGAACATTCACGTCACCCCCTTGAAGTAATAATGGAGAACTGCTTCTCCTTCAATACGTTATGTTGTTGCCCCACATTTGGTATAGGCGAGAATCTAAATTAAACGATAATCATTGAAAATAAATTTAGAGGTGAATGATTGAATGGATACTGAAAAATTGAAAATCTATGACGATAACAGAAACCCAATTGGTGTTGCGACAAGAAAAGAAGTACATGAGAAAGGCTATTGGCATGAAGCGATCCATTGCTGGTTTGTAAGTAAGATAGAAGGTGTTTATTACATTTTTCTTCAAAAGCGAAGTGCAAACAAAAAGGATTATCCCAACCTGCTAGATATTACAGCAGCAGGACATCTGTTAGCACATGAAACGATTCATGATGGAGTACGAGAGATAGAAGAGGAAATTGGCATTTCAATTAGCTTCGATGAACTTATTTCGTTAGGGGTAATTGATTATTCAGTAATGAGAGCAGATTTTATCGATAAAGAGCTTGCAAATGTTTTTCTATATGAGAGCGAACTTGACTTAGACGACTTTACATTACAAGAAGACGAAGTATCAGGAATCGTACGAATTATGTTTGAAGATTTTTGTAACCTTTGGTTAGGTAAGCAAGACTTCGTCAAGGTTCAAGGTTATGAAATAGACATCAATGGAAAAAGAATCAATGTTGATGATCGAATCAATAAGGAGCAGTTTGTTCCACATGAGCTTACATATTATAAAAGTATTATTAATAAAATCAGTGATCGAATTATACATAAGTAAACGAGAGCTTCAGAATTATTATAATCAATTCCATCAAAACGTCATGACACTCGTGTTGTACATATAGTTTGCCAAATATGAATGATTCAATGAATGGTGTAAATTGGTTAAAGTACAAACAATCCCCTCGTATTGTTATGTGATCGACAACAAATAGTAAAATAAGAATTTAACTTATTAAACGAGGGTGATGTTCATGTTGAAGAAACCGTTCTTTCTTATATCAACATCTGCTGTAGTTATGTTGAGCTTGTTAGCTGGCTGTAATACAAATCAGCAGCAATCGATGGTACCTAGTCCAGTTACTTATGAACAATTCAGTACAAATAATACTGTCCAAACAAGAGGTGATGGGCAGTATAGGCTGTTTGATGTTGGTTATGATACAAAACGATACGATGGACAAAGTAATCAATATCAAGTTTCCGATCGGAATAGACAAGGAATACAAACAGACCGCTTACAACACATGTCAACGGATCAATTGCAAACACGAGAACGTGAGCAAACAACAAGAAGAGTGACACATACTACGCAAAACGCAACGATGAATAACTACATGGGGCGGATTATTAGTTTAACAAATAGAGAACGTACACGAAGAGGACTAACACCATTGAAAGCTGATCCCCAATTATCCGAAGTAGCTCAAGCCAAATCAGATGATATGGCAAGTAAAGATTATTTGTCACATACGTCACCAACGTATGGAACAATATTTCAGATGTTAACTGATTTTGGAGTTCGTTATACTGGAGCAGCTGAAAATATTTCAGCAGGTCAGAGTTCACCTGATGCGGCAGTAACAAATTGGATGAAAAATGAAAGGTTCCGCACTAACATCTTAAACCCAGAAGTAACACACATTGGTGTTGGATATTCGAAGGATGAGAAGATGAGTAGTTACTGGACACAAGTTTTTATTAAGAGATAAAAAATGAGGCGCAGACAATTGTCTGTGCCTCTTGAATATTTTTCGGTATTTTTATTTACAAATATGAGATGGGATTTTATTGCTTTTCTCACCATTCAAGATGCAATTGAGTTTGTAATTAGTGGGGAAAGTATTCGTGTATTAGCAAGTTAGTAAAACAAATATAAAAATCACTAGAGAGTAATAAATGACTGTACATGGAAATATACTCTATTTGGAGAAGAGTCTTGTTATTGGTTGTTTAAAAGCAATAAACCTTTGTCTGATGCGGAGTTAAGCAAATGTGGATTAGCCCAAATCTCACTTTAAACATAGTTTAAGAGTTTTCAAATCAATTATTAAATAAATAAACTTCAAAACCTACTAATTGAATACAAAGACTGACAGCATCTCTACTTGCATTTAGAGTAAAAAACAAATAAATATGTGCAATGAAGAATGTGTGTGAATAGAAAAGTGTTGTAACAAAAAGATTAAATTGATTGAGTAAGGAGGATTTCACATGACATCTTCATTTGATCAAATGTCTGCTGTAGAAGTGATGAGAGTTCGTAAATCAGTCCGTAAATACAAGAAGGGGCATGTAATGCCTAAGGAAGACTTAGAAAATATTCTAAACTTAACAATTACAGCACCATCATCTTGGAACTTACAACATTGGAAATTTATTGTGATAGAAAAAGAAGAGGATAAAAATCGTCTACTTCCAATCGCTTTTAATCAAGAGCAAGTGGTTGACAGTAGCCTAACGATTGTAGTTTTAGGTGATTTACAAGCAAATGAAAATGCGGAAATCGTTTATGGAGAAGCTGTTGAAAAAGGCTTTATGTCTGAAGAAGCGAAAAATAAATTAATCGCTCAAATTAATGGTGAATATGGTAGGATTCCTAATTTTGATTTTTTTGAAGCAATTCGTAATGGATCATTGGCAGCTATGCAGCTAATGCTAGCTGCTAAGGCATTAGGGTATGATACTGTCCCAATGGGTGGCTTCGACCCAGAGAAATTGATTGAAGAATTTAATGTTCCTGAACGCTATGTACCTGTCATGCTTATTTCAGTTGGTAAGGCAGCTACACCAGCACACCAAACTCCTCGCTTCTCTGTGAAAGATGTCATTCTTTAATTTTACTAAAACAACGCCAGGATATTATCCAAGCGTTGTTTTTCTTATTTCACAAAATGAATTTTTGTAGTTTAAGATAAGTAAAATTATGTATAAAAAATTCATTATCATATAGTAAGCTTAATGATACCGAAATATACCATTTATCAATCAGTCATGAGATATTTAAGTTTCAGCACCGTTTCAAATGCGTTAATCCTTTTAAAAGAGAGGACTAAATCCCATACAATTATTCTAATGTAGTTGTTGCATAGACGGTAACTGCGACACTCTTAGTCAAACATACATTTCCTACTCAAGTACAAGCAAAGTCAAGCAATCTCCCATAAAATATCGTAACTTCAAATTTAATGTGAGGTGTACGAAAATGGCAATACATGTTGTGCCATCTGAGGCTTTTCCTAGTATTCAAGATGCAGTTGACTTTGCGAATAGTGGGGATAGTATTCAAGTATTAGCTGGAACGTTTGATGGATTTGATGTACCCTTTGTGAAAACAAATTTAAAGGTTTTTGGTTGTGGAATTGGGAAAACAATTATTACTGGTTTACCCGGTATGGGATCAACTGGTGTATACATTGATGGGGATGGTACGATCTTACAAGGTTTTACAGTGCAAGGGTTTTCAGATGGTATTAATCTATTTTCTAATAACTCCATAGTAAAACAAATCGAGGTTACTCTAAATCGAACTTGTGGGATTCTAGTTGGGGCTGATAATAATGCTCTTATTGAGATTTCTGCCGTATTTAACGAAGTAGGATTTGATATTAATTCTAGTGATAACCTTATTCTTCGTTGTAAAGCAGAACAGAATTCAATAGAAGGGTTTAGTTTGGCAGGACAAGAAAATTGTATTCTGAACAATTTTTCAAAAGAAAATGGTGGAGATGGATTTTTGATCGATAACGATGAAATGAAAGTATTAAACAATCAATCTATAAAAAATAAGGCAAATGGAATAAATATAGATCTAGATCAAAATTTTCTTATAACAAATCTAATTTGTGATAATAGTGAAAATGGAATTTTCATTCAGACCGGTGCTGAACAAAACGTCCTTGACTCCAACATCGTCCGTAACAACGGAAATGATGATACAACCGCGGGCATTTTTGTTGAAAATGGTGCAATGGAGAATGTCGTTCGTTTCAACAAATTAAAAAATAATATTGTCGTTGATATTAACGCAGAAGGTGGAATTGGAACAAATATTTATGACGGCAACAAATGTGAAAATAGTTCTCCAGTTGGATTGTGTACGTAAGCGAAAATACTCCCAAATTCGGGAGTATATTTACATAGTTTTGTGTCACATTACGTTGAAACCGTGCAATAAAAGTTCATAGTCAAAGATACATTCTCATATAGAGTACAAGCAACGTAAAACCACCTTTCATATGATGTAGTAAACCTATTTGTGATGAGAGGTGTGTGGAATATGACAATACATGTTGTTCCGACTGAGTTTGCTACAGTTCAAGCAGCAATAGATGCTGCCGTTGCTGGTGATAGCATTCAAATTTTAGCTGGAACGTTTGATGGGTTTAATGTGAATAAGGAACGTTTGAAGGTATTTGGTTGTGGGATTGGGAAGACTGTGATAGCTGGAGCACCTGCTATGGGGGGCGACGATGGAATTGTTGTAAGTGCGAACCAAACAATATTGAAGGGACTTACCGTTCAAGGGTATCAAGGAGGATCAGGTCTTGATCTTATTTCTATTCAAAACGTTTTACTAAATATTGAAGCTAAGTTCAATGAACAGGGTATTGACTTTGATCAAGATAATAATTTTACTATCAACTGCATCGGTTCTTTCAATGAATTCGACGGGTTTAATGTTACATCATCTAATAATTCCATAATTAAATGTAGCAGTTTTCAAAATATGAGAGATGGATTTTTTGTTGGTGATCCTAACAACACATTTATTAATAATATTTCAACAGATAATGTTTCTGATGGATTCCAAATTGGTGATCCTATGACAACTCTATTCGGTAACAAAGCACTTAAAAACATGAATAACGGTATAGAGCTAGATGAAAGTAATAATAACATCATAGGCAATTTAGTGTGTAACAATGTAAATGATGGAATTGAAGTAGAAAGTAATAACATACAAAATGTTATAGACTCCAACATCGTCCGTAACAACGGAAATGACGATACAACGGCTGGTATTTTTGTTGAAAATGGTGCTATGGAAAATGCTATCCGTTTCAACAAATTAAAAAATAATATTGTCGTTGATATTAATGCGCAAGGTGGAATTGGAACAAATATCTATGACGGCAACAAATGTGAAAATAGTGTTCCTCCTGGGTTGTGTACGTGATTAACATACTCCCTATTTTTGGGGGGGATTTACATAGTTTTTGTGAAGTACGAAGAAACAAGAAGCTGCGTTTTAGATTAGAAAGTTAAAGAATGAACGCCCTTTTGTTCAAGAGACCATGCTTGAAAAAGGAGAAAGATGTGCATGCTCATGTTGGTTTGTAGTTTTGCGGGATGCTATTTTTTAAATAGAATCTTGTACTAATTTAAATGCTATCACTGCTTCAAATATAATTATAATCATGAGTATTAAGACGAAAAAAAATGACAAATAATCATCCCATGAATTTTCCGTATAGCTTGCAAGAAACAGTGCTATATTGAATGTTAAATATAGTCCTACTTCATAAACGAGCCTAGCTACCATCTTCCGCATTTTTGAAGATTCTCCGCCTTTAATTAAATTAGGTAATGCAATTAATATTGCACCTAGACCTAGTGAAAGTGTTGCATTAAATTTTGCAAATTCAGTCGCAATTTTTTTAACTAGGCCTTCAGCTACAATTGTTGTACCAAGCATAAGAAATATTATCGCAAAAGGGAAAAATATCGTAAGTAACTTTAAGTCGATGTTTCTAATTTTACTCAAAACTTCTCATCCCCACTCCATGTCTTTCTTCACCTCAATGAGTAACAATCTTATTCTACCCATTTAAAGGAATTGTATTTTGCAGGAGTAAGTAAAAAGCAGTATTATCTATACTATTTATCTTTAGACTTATCATTTATCTTATGAACGATTACTCCTATACAAATGGTAAGTGGTCAAAGGATTACGCTTATTTTTGAGTGATTCTATTGTTAAAATTGAATGGAAAATATAGGAGTGATATGAATTTAGAGTGACTTATAATGAAATCATAGAGGGGGTTCTTATGAAAGAAATTAGCATATATAAGACTGAAGAAGGCCATAGGAGAATCGTTCATCAGTACGAACAATATTTGAATTTGTTATCATTTGATTTTGAAAGAGTGTATGTTGAAACGACCTTCGGGAAAACACATGTACTTGTGGCGGGTCCAGTTGATGGAAAACCATTGTTTGTCCTTCAAGGTGGAAATTGTATTAACCCGATGACGTTATCATGGTTCGCCCCTCTCATACGAAAATATAGGGTGTATGCACCAGATACACTCGGTCACCCAGGATACAGTAAGCAAACTAGACTATCGGTATCAGATGATAGCTTTGCAAATTGGATCATTGAGATAATGGAGCATTTTATGATTAAGAAATGTGCATTTGTTGGACCATCATACGGAGCGGGAATAATTCTTAAAGTAGCGGAATATTCACCAGAGCGTATCGAATGTTCTATTTTAGCTTCACCAGCAGGCATCAGCATAGGTTCGAAGTTTAAAATGATAAAAGATATTCTACTACCTATGACGATGTTCAAAATGACATCAGCTGAGAAACATCTAGATAAAGTTACGAATCGTATGTCTAATAATGAAATGAAACAAATTGATAAACAAATCATAGGTGATATATTCACACACGTTAAGTTAGAAAGAGATATGCCAAGCCAAGTAAAAAAGAGCCAGCTCACTAATTATCAGTCACCAACGATGGTCATTTCAGGAGAAGAAGATGTGTTTTTCCCTGCAAAACAAATTAACAAAAGAGCCAAAGAAGTGCTTCCAGATCAAACGATTATTAAAACTTATAAAATGGGACACTTTCCTTCAGAAAAACATTTAGTCGAAATAAACCGAGAAATTAACATATTTTTAGATAAGTATTATGTGTAATTAGTGAATAGAAGAGATAAATAGATTTGGAACTAGCGGTGAGGATAACGTCACAAATAAAGTAGGGGAAGGGTTTCAATGTTTATTATGTCCTTATTCTAATTCTGAGTTTCAATTAACATAATACTAGAGCTTGAAGAACTGTATTTAAACTATAGTGTGCTATTTATAATTGTAGTATAAATTGAGGACGTGCAAGTTATATAGTTAGTTGAAGCATGGAAGTGCTCTCTACTGTTAATGACTTTTGGTTGGTCTGTTCCAAACCGTGCCTCTTCGTTCATATTCTAACCGTTTCTCAACTGCAAGTGCGACATCAGCACCACTAAATCGTTCGATTAACCATAGCGCTAAGTCAACACCTGAGGTAACTCCTCTTGCTGTAATAATGTCTTGATCATCTACTACTCTAGCACCGATCACTTCACAACCGAACGACGACATCTCTTCAGCTGCTAGATGGTGCATGGTAGCGGTACGTCCTTTCGTTATTCCTGCAACCGCCATTAACATACCACCAGTACAAACTCCAGCAATAATTGAACCTTGTTCATAGAATTGTTTGATTAATTTTGGCAGCTTGCCTCGGTTTGCTTCAACTCTAGCCCCTCGTTCTCCTCGATGATTCCACCCACCTCCAGGAATGATAACAATATCAGGAGTAATATTCGTTGAAACCGTAGTGTCCACCTTTACTTTTAATCCATAAAACCCTGATACTTCGATACAATCATTAAGTGATACGAGACTTACTCGGAATTGCTCTGTTATTTCATTTGCCCGTTTCAATACTTCATAGGGAGCAATTGCGTCTAATTCATCAAACCCATCAAACAGGATAATGTGTATGTTCATCTTACCACCTCATTTCTTTGTCTTTTATTGTTCAAATTCTATCTTACATTGAATAATTTGATAAGTATAATTGATTTAAATTATAAAATTTAATAAGTAAAAGTTATGAAATGGGTTTGGATGTATAATTGATACAATATGAAAAAGTAATTTTCTTTAAAAAATTGAAACCATTTACGTCTAATCAAGGTCTTAAGAATAGAGAGTGAGAACAGGGGGTGTGTTATGGATCAGAATCGATTCAATCAGCTTAAGAAACGTGATGAAGATGCTTTCTTAGAGATGATGCATTTATATCGTAATACCGTTTATTTTACAGCACTTACGTATATGAAAAATGAACAAGAAGCATTAGAGGCTGTACAAGAGGTGACATTTCGGGCCTTTAAAAATTACCATAAAATTAAAAAATCTTCAGCGATTAAAGCATGGTTAACGAAGATTACGATTAACTATTGTCTAGATGAGTTGAAGAAACGAACGAATATTCACCATGATGATACATATATGCAAGAGTTATCCAAAGAACAAAATGATTGGTTTACATCGATATTTATTAGTGAGGCAATCCAGACGTTGAAACCGAAGTATCAAGTGGTATTGATATTAAAATACCAGCAAGATATGACAAATGTGCAAATTGCCGAAAGCTTATCGATGCCAATTGGTACAGTGAAAACATACTTAAACCGTTCGTTAAAGGATTTGAAAGCATACATGAAGAAGGGAGGGATCGAGCATTATGAAGCAGAACGACTTTTCAAATGAGCTAGAAAAAGGTCTAAAAGCATATACAAAATCATCTGTTCCTGAACAAGTTGATAGTCACATCCAAGCTGGTCTAGAGCGAGGTAAGAATCAACAACGACGTTTTATTATAGTCAAGCATTCAAGTTTAGTTGTGTTAGCCGCATGCATCATATTCGTATTATCAGTGAATTATAGTGACAGCTTTCGTTCAATCGTTGGTGGAATTCCTGGCTTGCAAAAAATGATAGAGCAAGTTGAATTTGATCGGGGTTTACAAGATGCAGTAGAAAATGAATATGTTCAAATCATTGATAAGAGTGTTACGCAAGATGGTATCACATTTACAGTTGATCATGTTATTGCAGATGCAAGGCGGTTATTACTATTTTATACGATAGAAAGTGAACAGCCATTTGGTTCGCTTGATTTTCATAGTATTAAGCTGTCAAATCTCACAAATTCACAACTCGACCAAGCATCTAGGTCACACGGAAATTATACTTCACCTGAAGAAACTTCACATTCCAATTTGTTTGATTTTTCTTGGAAGCAAGATGTAAGCTTTGATAATCAATTGACGTTATCCTTAAGCATTGAACAAACAAAAGAAAACACTGAACCGAAAGAACGAAATTTCATCATAACATTCCCAATCGATTCCTCTCGAATTTATGAAAGTATTGTACATCCGATTGAACAAGAATATGAACTATCTGGCCAAACGATTCGGTTTAATAAGCTGACTTCTTACCCTACAAGAGAGATATTATCCGTTCAGTTTGATGAACAAAATGATATGAAATTTTTGGAACTATCCGATCTTCATCTAGAAAATGAAAAAGGTGAAATCGTCTCTACTATGAGTGGTGGGAAGCTTTTTAGTGATAACCGCTGGGATATCATATTAACAGGGAATTACTTTCAAGATTATGAACAACTATACATTGTGATGACGAAAGCAATGGCACTTGATAAGGATAAAACAGAAGTTGTCGTTGATCTAGAGCAAGAGAAATTACTAAAAGCTCCTGATGATCAATTAACATTGCTTGAAATTAAAGATATCGGGGAAAGAAATGAAAGTCAAGATCTTGAGCTTATATTTGGTATAAACGATAACGCCGAAAATGATAATGGTTACTTTATTTTTTCGGGAAGTTATTATGATGCAGCAGGCAATAATTATAGTAGCGGGCGTCAATTTGCTTATACTGGTGGTTCAACAATATACATCCATGATAAGGACTATCAAAACCCACTTACATTTGAAGTAAGTCAATACCCAAATTACATTCACGGAGATATTCGTATACGGATAAAGTAAATGTTAATAAAGAAGACATGTGATTTTCAGACAATCACATGTCTTTATCTTTAATTAATTTTTGATAGGTTTACAAACTAAGTGATGATAACATTTAGTTCCTGTTAGTTAAAGGACCATGATTAAACATCCGTATCATTTGTCACTGAGAGTTAAAATCCCCCAGTATTATCGTGATTTTGTCTAATATTGTGCATATGTGATTCGATATAGACTCTTTCTGATACCGATACATTTCTTGCATTTTCATTTGGGTCAACATCATCAATGCCAATCCTTGTATACAACCAATCTACTAACAACCCAATTGATAACAGTATGCCTGCCCCAATTAACCACACCATCATGTCACCTCCAATATGTGTAATTTTAACTGATTGATAAAGTGAACCTTTCATCATTGGAGGTATTACTTTATCCTCCAATGATGGTAAGTTTATACGTGATAAATTGGTTTTCCTATATAGAGAAATTATTAGCACTTAATATTATTTAGAATTTCTATAAAATTACTGAATGACCTTCAATTATTATTATACCATAAAAAGTAAAATAACCCTTAAATTATACATAAGCAATACTGTTAACGGAAAACAGCCTTTTCTTCTAATCTGATCCTAGCTAAATACACATTTTATATTTTCTATAGAAGTCTAGTCATTCCTACAGTCAAAGCTTGTTTTCATACATAAAATAAAGAGTGAACCAATATAAAAAATGTTACAGTATTTTCAATTGGAAGCCATTCAGAGATTGTCTAGTTGAAGTGAGAGATTAAGTTCAACACTTGGAAAGGAGGAGAAAGCTTATGTCCATTCATATTGTGCCTACAAATTTTCAAACTGTTCAAGCTGCGATCGATGATCCAGGTACGATGCCAGGTGACTCGATTCAAATCTTAGCTGGAACGTTTGATGGATTTAACGTGACGAAGGAGCGATTGAAAATCTTTGGTTGTGGAATAGGGAAGACGGTTATCTCTGGAGAGCCAGGTACGGGAAGTAATGGTATAGGAGTAACTGCGGATCAAACATACTTGAAAGGTTTTACAGTTCAAGGATATGCAAGTGGGTCTGGCATATTTGTGTTTACAAGTAATAATGTGATTGAAGGGGTAAAAGCAAGTTTTAATGTAAATGGTATCTTCGTAGATGTTGAAGATAATTTGATTACGAATTGTGAAGCATCTTTTAATAGTAGAAGTGGATTCGGATTTGATGGAGGACAAAATTGTTTAAGCCATTGTATATGTATTCAAAATGAAAGAGGGATTAGATCTTTCGGAGGTAATATTTTACTAAATAACTCGATTGTTAACAATATAGAAGATGGTATTGAACTTTTTAATGATTTTGATAAGGCATTTGGTAATAAAATTCTAAAAAATGGTTCAAATGGTATTAGTAATAATAGTGACAGTACTACTATCATTGGAAACTTAATCTGCAATAACGTTGATAGTGGTATAAATGTGGGCGATAATCAATTTAATGTCATTGATGAAAATATTGTCAGAAATAATGGTACAGATGATAATGATGCGGGTATTTTAGTTCCAAGTGCTGCAGAGGATAACATCATTCGGTTCAACAAAGCCAAAAATAATAACACTGTTGATATTAGAGCAGAAGCTCCAGCTATTGATAATAATACATTTGATGGCAACATATGTGAATTGAGTGCTCCAACGGAAATTTGTGAATGATGGATAGGTGTTATAACGAACATTCTTTATTGTTATGTTTGTATATTAAAAAGTATACGATCATTTAATTAGCTATGTGTAATTGCATGTAGCTTATTTTTCGTTTAATGCTATGGATCGGTTTTAAATGGGAAACCTGACTACAAAATTGTAATGATCTCAACTTTCTAATTAATTTGCCTACATCTAGGCATTAGCACAGTCACGCCTAGAGTTGGTTCATAAGATAGATTGTAAATAATAAAGAAGCAAGGGGAGATCATATATGGGAATGCCGAATTTTCCGTACCGATTCAATGAACTGCCAGACTTAGATAAAGATCAAGTCTTGTTATTTCTGTTAGCAACAGTTGGCCAAGAAGAGTTAGCGTTAGCACATATAATGAATGCTGAAGGTGAGAAGATTCAAGCAGCTGTTGCAAAGTTCGAATCTGGTCGATTATCAGTTGATGAATTACTTGCCATTAATGATAATGTGAATGATACGTTGAAAACGGTCGTTAAGAAGGAAATGCTATTAGAATTTAAAGTCGATAAAATATTAGAAATCTTGCATGCAATGAAGAGGTGTTAAGCCAGGGAAAAATTCTTCTGGTAGTAACGAATACGTTAAATGGTTTACAGTTAACCTCTTTCTCTTACAAGAATAAACGATTCTCATTTTATGGTGTGTTGAACACAGACAATACCCTTTGAAAAATTAAGTGGAGACAACGTTATATAAAATATAAACTAGACGAGTTATTTATTAAGAATGACTCATTTTTTTTGTCTTGTAATAAGACGAAGTGTTGATTAAGTTTGTAAAGTGTTTGTAAATGTCATTGATTTTCAAATTGTTGTACGTTATTATCAATATCGAAATTCGATATTGGAATTCGTTATTAAAGGTGGCATTGGATGGACAAAAAGGTGTTGCGAAAGTTATTTTTAGGGTTTATTCATATTCATATTTTGCATCATGCAAAAAAAGATCCGATCTATGGGTCGTGGATGCTCGAAGAATTAAGAGAGCATGGTTATGAAATCAGTGCAGGCACGTTATATCCAATTCTACACAGTATGGAGAAGGATCAGCTTCTAGAGAAAGAAGAGTTAAATGTAAATGGAAAAATAAGAAAATATTATCATATTACAGACAAGGGGGAGAGCATACTAACAGAAGCACGAGCAAAAGCATATGAACTTTTTAAAGAAATAAAGTAATTATATGAGGTGACATTTTGGAAGAATCAAAACAGACAAGCAATAGACAAAATCTTATTGATATCTTATTTGCATCAACAAAGCTAGGTCTGACATCATTTGGTGGACCTGTAGCACATCTAGCATATTTTAGGGAAGAGTACATCAATCGTCGCAAGTGGTTAGATGATAAGACGTATGCTGATATCATTGCTTTGTGCCAATTCCTTCCTGGTCCAGCGAGTAGTCAGGTCGGTATGGCAATCGGTATGTTACGTGGAGGTATCTTAGGAGGAATTATCTCTTGGATTGGTTTCACACTTCCTTCAATTATCGTACTCGTCTTATTTGCAATGTTATATCAAACATTTACGTTAGGAGATGCTGGATTTATACATAGTTTGAAAGTCGTTGCAGCGGCGGTCGTCTTGCACGCCTTAATCGGATTAGGTCAGAAGTTAACACCTGATAAACCGAGACTAGCAATTGCTATAGTAGCCGCCTCAATCATGTTAATTTATCCATCTGCTTGGATGCAAATTCTCATTATCATTGGAGCAGGACTACTAGGTTTGAAGCTGTTTAAGGATAAAGCAGAGTCAAAGGTAAAACCGTTCACGGTGAACATTTCAAAAAGAACGGGCATCATTTCATTAGTCATTCTAATTTCCTTACTTGTAGCGTTACCGATTATTTCAAAAGCGACAGATAATCCGTTCATTGCGATATTTGATATTTTCTTCAGGGTTGGTTCATTAGTATTCGGTGGTGGTCATGTTGTATTACCGATGATTGAACGTGAGGTTGTACCAATTGGATGGTTAACACCTGATGAATTCCTAGCAGGATATGGGATGGCTCAAGCAGTCCCAGGTCCATTATTTACATTTGCAAGTTACTTAGGAACGATGATGCAAGGGGTAAGTGGTGCAGTTGTTGCAACGATTGGAATCTTTTTACCGTCATTCTTGCTCATTATCGCCGCATTGCCATTTCTAAATGAATTACGCAGTCGCCCTACATTCCAAGGTATTTTAATGGGAGTGAATGCAAGTGTTGTAGGTATCTTATTAGCTGCTTTTTATGATCCAGTAATCAAAAGTTCAATCTTTGATGCATCAGACTTTGCCTTAGGAGTTATCTTATTTGCATTATTGAACATCTGGAAAGTACCTGCATGGTTAATCGTTATTATCGGTGTAACAGGTGGTTATGTCATCAGTTTTCTTGCATAATGATTTTGTGAGGGGGAATCTAGATGAGAGAGTTAGAGGAAGCCATTCAACTTAGAAGTGAAGGGAAACATAAGCAAGCGAATGAGATGTTAATCAAATTAACACGTAACTATCCAGAAAATGCTGTCATTCATTATCAATGTGCATGGAGCTTTGATGTGATGGGGTTGGAATCAGAAGCAGTCCCTTATTATGAAAAATCGATCGCATTAGGTCTTGAAGGGGAAGATCTTGAAGGAGCTTTGTTAGGTTTAGGTAGTACGTATCGCACTCTAGGTGAGTTCGAAAAGTCAAAAGCAACATTCCTTACTGGAATTGAACGTTTTCCGACGAATTATGCTATGAAAGTGTTCTATTCAATGACTTTATACAATTTGAACGATCATGATTCTTCGATGGAAATCTTATTGAAGTGTGTAGCGGAAACGTCTTCTGACCCAACGATAAAAAGTTATAAAAAAGCAATTGAATTTTATTCAGACCAATTGGATAAACAATGGTAGCATTATAAAAAAACGAGGTCGTCTCTAAAGTCAGTAATTAGGACTTAAGGGACGACCTTATTTTAGCGTTTTAAACCTTGAGCAAAGATCTTAATAAAGTCTTCGATCGATTTTTCATTTGAAACTCCAAAAATGTCATCATCAAAACGGATTCGTAAAATAAGCATTCCAATAAGATTAGATAATAAGTTGAAAGCAATTGCCTCAGGTTGTAGTTGAAGCTGAATCTTCTCCTTCTCCTTCATTATCGTGAAATAATCAGTTAATACATTTAACAAATCAACTGGTAGGATCTTATCAATTTTATCACTAAATTCTTTTTCTCTAATTAATGTGATGATATATGGTTTATTTTTAATTAAACTATCCTGAATGATCTCAACAATTTTCTGTAAATCATTATCTAAATTAAATGTTGCTTTTGTAGCAATAAACTGTTCCACGTAAGGAGAGTTTGGATTGATCATTTTTAAACTTTCGAGCAAGATATTTTCCTTCGTTTGGAAATGTCGAATAACCGTCATCTCTGACACTTGTGCTTCATTCGCAATTTGTTGAAGTGTTGTTGAATTATAGCCTTTTTCAGAAATGAGTTTTGTTGAAGCATCTAATATTTTTTGCTTTGTATGTTGTTTGTTGTGCTTTTTTTGTTCTAGCATAGCGTGATTAACACCCTTCTTTAATAGTATATATACAATGTTTTTCATTTGTTTATTTGTCATAAAGTTCGTAGTTTTCATTTAATAATGTAAGGTAACACTAAATGTTTCGATTAGAAATTATTCGTAAGAATGAAGAAAATTATCATTTTTTACAAAAACAGTGTTTATATTCTTTTTCTTTTGGGAAGTAAATATGTATTAGTGGAAAATGTAGTTTTTTGTCTGATATAGAATGAATACCAAGAAAAATAATCACCTCATGTAATACTATTATAGCAATTTTTTAATAATCCTCTCCGAAATATTTGCAAATCGATAACATTTTCAAAAAAAGTTTAGAAAAAGGAAAAATAATAAAGAAATAACCAATATTTTGATGAATTCTTCTTGAAATGTTAGAAAGTTTAAAATATACTATCATTAATTGTTAGCACTAACTATCAATATTACCTTTTAATAGATAATGTACTATAATTTTTGTGGTTTTGGAATAACTAGATAAATACTTGAGGGAAATCCATAAAAAACTAAATGTAAGTAAATGAATAAATAATTGGTGTTGTATCGATATTCTTGTTTCTTATATGTGTGGTTATAAGATTTAGAAATAATGGTGAAAGTATACGCCAAGTATTTGTTTAATAGTAGTTTTGAATAATTTGCTCAGTATTAAAGTTAGTTTGTACTAACTACCTATTGAGTTTTTGTTTATTTTAGTTATTAAGGGGGTGATTAAAATGTAAGACGTAAGTACGGTTATTTAAAATGAGAGTAAACGATAAATCGATCTGAAAATGATTGTAATGGAAGAATAATAGTTTACAAGGTAAGAAATTGTTGATGATGGCATAACAAAATCACTACTTAATGTGAAGGAGCAATTTAATGAGAAAAACTAAAAATAGAAAGCGTTTCGTTTCTGTTCTTACAACTTTGGCACTAACATCACAAATGTTACCGTTTTCTCCTTCAACAATTTATGCGAAAAACGTTGAAGATGAACCTCGAGAAACGACTAGCCAAGACATAAATCATACACAAATCATTACAAACGGATTAGAAGGGGCATATTATACTGATGCACGATTCTCTGATCCACTACTAATTCGTATGGAAGATTCAGACGCGCTGTATGATCTTGACTCACTTAACATCCCGAAAGTATTTAAGAAAAAATTAGAGAACGTTCACTCAATTAAATGGGAAGGATCTATTGAACCCAAATTTTCAGAAGAATACACGTTTACAACATCAGACAATGAACATATTAAACTATGGGTGAATGATGAATTACTTATTAATGGATTGAATTTTGATCCACAATCAATCCAATTAGAAGCAGGCGAGCTGTATCACATTCGAGTTGCATATAGTAACCAAGATCAACCTCTAACGGATCTTGATATCAAGTGGAGTAGTGATAGCCAAGAAGAAGAGATTATTTCTAAAGAACATATTTTCTTACCTGTACACAGTGAAGAAGAAGACAATTCGATTTCTCCTGAAGAATTAATCGTTGATGAACTTGAAGAAATCATTGTAGAACCTGTCGAAGAATTACTTGAAATTCCAGAAGGTGAGTTAGTAGAACCAACGGAAGAACTAGAAGAGCCAGTTGAAGAAGCTGAGCAAACAGAGGCACTAGAAGAGCCAGTTGAAGAAGTAGAATCAACAGAGCCAACAGATGAACAGACAGAAGAAGTAGAAACAACAGAGCCAACAGACGAACAGACAGAAGAAGTAGAATCAACAGAGCCAACAGATGAACAAGCTGAAGAAGTAGAAATAACAGAACCAACAGATGAACAGACAGAAGAAGTAGAAATAACAGAGCCAACAGGCGAACAAGCTGAAGAAGTAGAATCAACAGATCCAACAGACGAGCAGACAGTAGAAATCCAATTAACTGACGAAAGTGTACCTTCATCATTAACAGGATCTTTATCATTGCTTGCAGTATCAGATGATGATGAAGAGCTTGATAGTGATTCTGATGGGATTCCTAACACATGGGAAATCAATGGTTATACGTTCTCACCTTTAATCGGTTTAATGGAATGGGATGACGAATTTCTGACAGAAGAACTAGAAAAGTATGTCACATCACCACTTCGATTTAGTACAGATGGTGATCCATATAGTGATTATGAAGAAGTGACAAGACAAGTTGATGGGGCAATTTCAACGGTCGCAACACATCCATTAGTTCCTGCTTTTCCAAATATTAAAGCAGAGCTGGATTATATTCAAATTACACCAAATGATACGATCACACTGACTGATGGAACATCGGTAACGGAAGGATGGCAGTCTCGTACTGATCATACAGACTCTACTACAAAAGGCCTCGGTGCCAAGGTAGGAACAGAAGCTACGTTTGAATTTGAGGAAGAAATAGCCATTGATGGTGGATTTAAGACAACACAGAGCTTTAAGTATTATGGTGAAGTGAATTCTCACCGTGAAACAGCTGATATTACAACTACTTCTGATGGAGAAAATGGATCAGAGACGGCAAATTGGAGCCAAGCAAAAACATCGAATGAATCTCAAGCGGCTACAAGTATTTGGAATGTGAAGTTTACAAACACAGGTACTGCACCAGCGTATGATATTATTCCAAGCTTATCATTACAAATTGGAAATGCGACAGCCGTATCGATGGAAACACCAAATAGCCAATCAATTAATAGTTTGGCACCTAATAACTCATATCCAAGCAGTGGAACGATTGCGATGCAATATCGAGAGGTAGGATCAAACGATACAATTCCACTATATTTATCGTTAAATCAATTAAAATCAATTGAGATGGGATTGCCGATCACTGTATCAACCGATCAAATTGATGCAAAAGTAAAACGAATTGAAAATGGATTGCCATCATTTGAGCAAAGTTGGAACGATTATCAAGCTGATATTGATAACGTAACAGCAAACATCACTTTCTTAAGTAATACAACAGGTGAACATAACTTTAAAGTCTATGCAAATGATCCGAAATTATCTAGTTCGAATTATGACCCTGAGCCAACTTTAGGTGATGCCCTTAAATTAGCACTAGATGCAAAAATAGAAAATGATAACTTATACATTTACAACGAAAAAGTTGATGATACGTGGCGCATCTATTTCTCTTCTGACTCACCAGCTGATGAGGATACGTTCACGAATATTGAGAATATATACGATATGCCATTAAGACCAGGTATGGATATTACAATTGAGAAGCCGGAACTTGATGGGAAACCTTATGTACAATACGCACTTTATGGTAAAGACGGTAAACAAATTATCTCTAGTATTTTTGAAAATGGTTCATCAATTGATTATGTAAAAGCAAAGGTTCGAACAGTTACAGGTGAATTGAAGACGATCGATCTCATCGATGAGGATGAGAATGGAGAATTCGACGGAATATATGAATCTTCAAATTTAGCAGAATTGCTTGATCTTACTTACCAAAATGCAGAAATCGAAGTGAGAGCAGCAAACGGAGAAGTAACGACAACTTATATTTTAACGCCATCTGATGTAACTGTAAGAGGGTTAGGATATGTTCCGTTAGCTAGTGTTAAAGATGTAACAGATGAAGTTAATACACTTCCGCAAAAATATCCTAATGCTGAGGCTTTCGTGTTCGAAGTGAAAAATACGAAAACAACGACAAACATGCGTCGAGCTGATATTGGAAATCAAAGAGTCTATCTAGGCGTAAACAATTATCCAACTGAATATAGAGCGGCAGCTACACTATACGCAATGTATGATGACAAAAATTATAGTACTGATGATGGTAAGAAGAGAGACTATATTGTAAGCTCGATGTCAGATTTACGTAGTGGTTTAAAGTATGCAAATAGCTTTAACAACAAAGCAAGCTCTTTGAAATTTGAATATGGAGAATCTGGAGATGGAATCGTCTTATACAATTTCTTTGACTATCGACAACAAGATGACGTTCTAGCACTAACAGGATCTGATCGAGATTTCACTGATAGTACAGATTGGAATAATGTTACTTCTTCTGTGCGTATTATAGGTCAGTCAGGGAAGCCATATGTGAGACTATATGAAAATAATGCTGCTAATAAAAATACGAATACTTATGGTACTGACTATGTAGATGTGTATGGTACTAAAAATATCTCAGATTTCTTTAATGATAAGGCATCTTCTTTCCAAACATTTGGTGGAGAAGATATGAACTATTATATCGATCCAACGTTCAGACAATACAGTGATGGATCTGGTTTAAAGCAACATTGGTGGAATGAATCGAGATATGTAGGATTAAATGATTTTAACAGCAGTGTTAATAACTTAAGTAATAAAGTATCGTACGTCAAATTTGAATGCCAATATTGTCCAACATTTAAACTTTACAAAAATAAAAATTATGATAATAAATTTGCTGAAATTACTCCTGTGGAAGATGTAAACCGTTCTTCAAATCTAGGTAATATATCTTCTATTAAAGTATCAAACAATGGAGATAAATTAGCGAAAATCATTATCTACAAAGAGAATGGTAACTACGCTGTTATTGATAGTTCGGTTTCAGATTTAAGTAGCTTCCAAGACGTTGTCTATAAAGGAAAAAGCTCAGGAACGAGGAACTATAATGATAATGTAGTGTTTGCTAAGATGTACTATGGAGCAGTATATCGTTTCTATACTGGTAAAAACTATTCTGGTTCTTATCAAGATTACATCATTGGTGAAGATAACATTGGAAGTGACTGGAGCAACAAGTTCAGCTCAGTAAAAGTATTGAACCCGCTTCCTGAAATCGGTTTGATCGCTTTTGATAAAACGAACTATGATTACGATGGAGATTTCTTACCAATTACAGGCGATATTCCTGATCTAAGTACGGTTGGTTTTAATGATAAGATCTCTTCTCTTAAGTTGATTACGAGAATACCAGAAAAACGTCCAACTCATAATACGACAGTTGTTGTATCAAGCAAGGATCTATCATTCGAAGCAAAGAATAAATACTTTGGAGAAGGTACATCTGTGAATCTGGTAGGTTATTTTGACCGAACAGAAGAATCATCGAAATTTACACCTTACGAACATAATGTTTCTTATGAAGAAAAAGGTTCTTATTCTTTTGATACAGGAATAAACGATGCAACAGGTTATCTCGTTCAAGTCGATGCGCAAAGAGTATCGTCAAACAAAGTACAAGTGAAGTTAAATGGTACGTCTTATTCAGAGCTTGGAACATCGCCAACACATGCATTAGGGCTAGAGCCAGGTGCAATCTATGATCCACTTCATAGTAATGTTGTCTTCGTTCCTGCTAAGAGTAACGATCCATCTCAAATTTCAGTAGATATCTCATTAGGTAGCTGGAGAGCGACTGGTGATGGTGGCGATGAGAAGTATAAGATCAAGGTACTTGGATATTTTGCAGATGATGACAATTCAAGTAATGACCTATTCTATGAGAAATTCGACACGCCTATTGCTGTTGCATCTCCTTCCATTACAGATGAACGTAAGACGTCAGTACCTTTACAAACGAGAGATTATAAAGATACTCCAAAAGCATATTTAGTGAATGTAACTGGGAAAAATATTGGAGCTAGTAATTTCAAATTCTCTATTAATGATAATTACCTCTACTTAGGTACATCATCATCAGTAGATGCAAAAGGTGTGGATGCTAGGTCGGTTCATCATAGTGGATTGATGTATGTAGAAGCTAATTCAGACAATGCGTATTTGTTTGAAATGACACCGAATTATGGAGATTGGAAAGCAATTGATAGTGATGCGGTGATTGATGTAGAGGTTGTAGGGTACTTTTATTAAAAGTTAGAACACTTATTTATTAAGGTTGTATAAGTATAAAAAATGAATCGTTCTTCTTATAAACACAAATCTAAGATACGGAAAAGTCAGCATTCAAAATGCTGGCTTTACTGTGTAAATAAAATAATAGAATATAAATTATGTTAAGTATTTGAAAAATAAAAATATTCCTAATAAGTGATAAATATCACAACATATGGTTGTTAGTAAAATTATACTAATAATAGTTAAAAATGAAAAAATACTATTTTCAATGTATATATACATTGATTGATGAGGGATAAATATTAGAAGAAGTATTTTTGATGAATCAATGAATAGTATTTGTTAGTATGTGCAAACAAACTAATACTATATGTTAGTTAGTGATAACTAATTATATTAGCGTATCAATATATTTAGGATTTTAAGGGGGTGAGAAGATGTAGAAGTATAGGTGTTTACTATTAAGAGTACACGATAATGCTGAGTTGAAAAATGTAAGAATGAAAAGAACAAATTTTAACAGGTAAGTAGAGAAAACAAGAAATTAATGACATCATTCTAATTTGGAGAGGAACTATTAAATGAAACAATCTAACTACAAAAGACGTTTCGTCTCAGTGCTTACAACATTAGCATTAACGACACAGTTGTTGCCCACTACTCATTCAACAGCTATTGCCAAAACAATTGAAGATGAACCTAGACAAACGAATAGTCAAGAAATAAATGATAACCCAATTATTAAGAATGGTTTAGAAGGGGCATATTATACTGATGCACAATTTTCTGAACCTGTACTCATTCGTTTGGAGGATTCAGATGCGCTGTACGACCTTGACGTACTTAACATCCCGAATTTTATTAAGAAAAAGTTGGAGAACGTGCACTCGATCAAATGGGAAGGAACCATTGAACCTCAATACTCAGAAGAATATCAATTCACAACATCAGACAATGAACATATTAAACTATGGATAAATGATGAGTTACTTATTAATGGATTGAATTTTGAGCCACTACCTATTGTGTTAGAAGCAGATGAACTATATCACATAAGAGTAGCTTATAGCAATCCAGATCGACCACTCACTGAACTTGATATTAAGTGGAGTAGTGATAGCCAAGAGGAAGAAATTATTTCTAAAGAACATATCTTCTTGCTTGAACATGGTGAGGATGAAGATTATTCGATTTCATCTGATGAATTAATTGTTGATGAACTAGAAGAAGTCATCGAAGAGCCAGTAGTCGATTTACTTGAAATTCCAGAAGAAGTAGTAGAAGAGCAAATCGTAGAAATTGAGCCAACTGAGGAAATCATAGAGCCAACTGAAGAACAAGTTGAAGAGGAAGTAACAGAACCAACAGAAGAACAAGTTGAAGAGGAAGTAACAGAATCAACAGAAGAACAAGCTGAAGAGGAAATAACAGAACCAACCGAAGAACAAATTGAAGAAGAAACAACAGAATCAACAGAAGAACAAGTGGAAGAAGAAGTATCAGAACCAACCGAAGAACAAGTTGAAGAGGAAATAACAGAATCAACAGAAGAACAAGCTGAAGAGGAAATAACAGAATCAACAGAAGAACAAGCTGAAGAGGAAGTAACAAAACCAACAGAAAAACAAGTTAAAGAAATAGAAGACACAGATAATCAAGAAGATACAAGTATATTATCTAAATCAGAATTATTTGGATCAACTACAGGATTATCGAATTTGGTAGGTATGAGCAGTTCGTCTTCTAGTAATCAAGATGCTGATGGTGACAATATTTATGATGTGTGGGAAAAGGAAGGCTATACTTATGTTCTTGGTGCTGGAATAGTCAAATGGGATGATAAGGATGCTGATAATTACGGTGAAGGTGCAATAAAATATGTCACATCACCTTTCAGCAGGAGTACGGACGAAGATCCATATAGTGATTATGAGGAAGTTACTGGACAAGTTGATAAAGGAATTGCAGCTATTGCACAACATCCGTTAGTGCCAGCATTTCCTGATATTCAAGCAGAAATTGAGGGTGTATCAATTACACCTTATGAAACAATTACAACAACTGATGGTACTGTATTAACAGAGGCATGGAGTGAGAGTACCGATAAAAGTGAAACGACAGCAAGATCACTTGGATATAAGGCTGGCTTTGAAGTTGCAATTGAGAAAAACTTCAAAATACAGGACCCTGGTGTTAAGGTTAATACGAAAATCTATGGAGAAAGTAACGGGCAATGGGATAAGAGTAACACAGAAACAACTTCTCGTGTGGATAGTAATCAGGATACGACAAGCTGGAGTCAGGCAACAGCAACGAATCCTTCACAAGCAGCAACAAGTGTATGGAATGTGAAATATACAAATAAAGGAACTGCACCAGCATATAATATTACCCCTAGCTTGTCACTACAAATTGGTGATAAAACAGCGATATCATTAACAACAGATAGTGCGAGTAAGATAAATAGTATTGCACCTAATGAATCGTATCCGAGTGGTCGTGATACAGTTGCATTGAAATATACTGAAACAGGTACGAATGATACGAACCAGATTTTTCTTACAATCGATCAGGTGCAATTAATTCAAATGGGTTATCCTATTTCATTATCAACTGATCAAATTAGAGCGAATGTAAAACAGCTTGAGGATGATGGTTCAATCTCAGCAAACGGAGATTGGAATTTATATGAGGCGGCAATTGATGCAGTATCGGCAAGTATTACGTATGTACATCCAACTAAGGGTGAGGAAAAGTTCAAAGTGTTTGCAAATAATCCAGAACTTAATCATGCACAGCACGATCCTAAAACGACATTAGGTGACGCACTTAAGCTTGTTTTGGATGCAGAAGTTGTTAATGGAAAATTTATAGTAGATGGTGAAGAAGTGAACGATTCTTGGAGGATATTCTTATCATCAGAGGAAGATGATGATTTTGATATTTTCCAACAAGAAGAAGACTTGTTTGATATTGAATTACGACCTGGAATGGATATTGTCCTAGAAAAAACGGATCTTAACGGTTCTCCTGCTGTTCAATATGTGTTCTATGGAGAAGACGGTAAACAAGTTGTTGCAAGAGTAGCTGAAAATGGCTCTGAGATTCAAAGTGTAACTGCGTCAGTGAAAACATCTAGTGGTGAACTGATTGATTTACCCTTAGATGATATAGATGAGAATGGTGTTTATGACGGAATATATGAGTCTAGGATTCAAGCTAACCAATTAAATATCTCATATAAAGACGCGATCTTAACGGCGACTGATGTCAATGGAAACAAAACAATTGCATATATTTTGGCACCTTATGGAGTATCTAAACAGGGATTAGGTTATGTACCGTTAGCACGAACAAAAGTAGTTAATGATATTACTAGCTTGCCAGAGCAATATCCGAATGCAGAAGCGTTCGTGTTCGAAGTTAAGAATTCATCGATGACGACTAATATGCGTCGAGCTGATATTGGAAATCAACGAGTATATTTAGGTGTTAATGATTATCCAATTGAATATAAAGCGCCAGGCACAACGTATACATTGTTTGAAAATAACGATTATAGCGGTAGTAGATATGCATTAACAAGTTCGATTACAGATTTACGAAGTGGAGCATATGGTTATAATTCACCTATGTCGAACAAGGCGAGCTCTGTTAAGTTTGATTATAGTAAGCTTGGAGCTGGAATCGTCTTATACAATTTCTATGACCATCGACAACAAGACGATGTTCTAGCATTAACAGGTTCTGATCGTAATCTTTCCAATAATAGTATAGATTTTAATGATCGAACATCTTCCGTACGGATTATCGGTCAGAGAGGGAAACCATTTGTAAGACTATATGAAAATAATAAAGATAATATAAAACTTGATAAATACGGTACTGACTATGTAGATGTTTATGGAGATAAGGATATCTCTGGATTTTTTAATGATGATGCAGCTTCATTCCACGTAATCGGTGGAGCAAATATGAACTATTTTATCAATCCAACATTTAAGGAACATAGTGATGGTACTGGATCAGGTCATCGATGGTGGGATGTTGATAGTTATTTAAGATTGACTAATTTACCAGACTCTGTAAGGAATGAAGTATCTTACGTCAAAATAGAATGTGAATATTGTCCGTCATTTACTCTATACAAGGACAAAAATTATGGCGGTGGCAGTGCTTATACAAATGTTGTCACACCAGAAATAGATACTTTGTATAATGGACTTAAATATTTTGATTTAGGTATAGCGTCTTCCATTAAAGTACGAAACAACAGTGATAATTTAGCAAAGCTTATTATTTATAAAGGAAATGGAGATTATGCTGTTATTGATAAGTCAGTTCCAGACTTAAGCAGCTTTGAAGATGTCATTTATAAAGGGAAGAGTTCTGGAACTAGAAATTTTGATAATGAGATTAAAGATGTTAAGCTCCACTATGGGGCAGTATATCGTTTCTTCGAACATACGAACTACAATGGTGCTTATCAAGACTACATCATTGGTGAAGATAATATCGGAAGTGATTGGAACAACAAGTTTAGCTCAGTAAAAGTATTGAATAAGTTACCTGAGATTGGTTTGATTGCATTTGATAAGACAAATTATGATTACTCTGGAGATTACTTACCAATTAACGGCGATATTCCTGATTTAAGAACAGTTGGTTTCAATGACAAAATTTCTTCACTTAAATTAATTACGAGAATACCAGAATTACGTCCATACCATAATACGACAGTTGTTGTGTCAAGTAAGGATTTGTCGTTTGAAGCAAAGAATAGATACTTCGGAGGAAGTACGTCTGTAAAACTTGTAGGTTATTTTGATAGAACAGGAGCATCATCGAAATTTACACCATATGAATATTCTCAAACGTATTATGAAGCGGGTTCACAAAAACTGAACACAGGAATAAACGATGCAAAAGGTTATCTCGTTCAAGTAGACGCACACAGAGTATCTTCAAATATAGTTTCAGTGAATTTAAATGGAACATCTTCCTCACAGCTTGGAACATCACCAACACATGCATTAGGGCTTGAACCAGGTGCAAAATATGATCCGATTCATAGTAATGTGGTATTTGTTCCTGCAAATAGTAATCGACCATCTGAGATTTCAGTAGATATCGGAGTAGGTGCCTGGAGAGCTACTGGTGATGGTGGGGATGAGAAGTATAAGATAAAAGTACTTGGATATTTTGCAGATGATGATGCTACAGATCTTGATTTATTTTATGAAAAATTCGATACTCCAGTTGATGTGGCGTCACCTGTAGTAGTAGATGGAGAGATGACGGAAGGTGAGTTACAACCGAGAGATTTCAAAGAAACTCCAAAGGCATTTTTGGTAAATGTTACGAGTAAAAATATAGGATCTGATCTTCTCAAGTTCGAAATTAATAAAAATGCCATTTATTTAGGAACGTCTGCATCTGAACTTGCCAAAGGTAATGTCGCTAAATCGGTTCATCATAGTGGATTAATGTATGTAAAAGCTAATCCAAAAGATTCGTATTTATTTGAAATGACTCCAGATTTTGGTGGTTGGAAAGCAATTGATAGCGATGCAGCATTTGATGTAGAGATTGTCGGGTATTTTTATTAAAAGTTAGAACACTTATTTATTAACGTTGTATAAGTATAAAAAATGAATCGTTCTTCTTTTAAACACAAATCTAAGATACGGAAAAGTCAGCATTCAAAATGCTGGCTTTTTTGTGTGAAGAAAAAATTCTAACCAATGAGACAATAACTGATACTTATACGACATAAGGGGAGGATGAAACTTCGTTAATTCTCCTAAGCTTTGAAATGGGGGTCTAAGTCTCGGTTGACATGTGATAAAAATTAGAAAATTATTATTGACTATTATCATTCGAATTTGTTATATTTATTTTACAAAATTAAATTGTGCACAATTAAGTTTACAACAATTTAAAAGTGATTCGATTTTTAGTTTGTTAAAAAGAAAGAATGTCTTGTATAACCGTTCCATAGTAAAGCATCCTATGATAATAAATTAAAATTGGAGGACGAAAAAATGCCGAAAAATGACTCAAATAAAAATACCAACAAAGTTAGTATGTCAGTTGAAGGAAAAAAATATAATAAGGTTGTACTTGAACCAGAAGCACAGGAGTTTGTTGAAGCTACTAAAAACCCGCCATATCTATTTGATCTTGCACCAGAGGAAGGTCGAAAAGCAGTAGATGAGGTTCAATCATCTCCAATAGACAAGAAGCCAGTAGATATTGAAGACATTATGATTAGTGGTGGGCCAACAGGAAAAGTGTCAGTTCGAATCCTAAAACCAAAGGATGCACCAAATAACCTTCCTGTTATTTTATACACACATGGTGCAGGTTGGGTCTTTGGAAATGAGCATACACATGACCGCTTAATAAGGGAATTAGCTGTCGGTTCACAGTCAGCTGTCGTATTTACAAACTATAGTCTATCACCTGAAGCAAAATATCCGATTGCTATCGAAGAAATATATGCAGTATTAGAGTGGGTTTCAGAAAATGGACAAGAGTATGGAATGAATACTCAACAGATTTCAGTTGCAGGAGATAGTGTGGGTGGTAACATGTCCGCAGCGATTACTCTGATGGCAAAGGAACGTAAAGGGCCAAAAATCGATAAGCAACTTCTTTTCTACCCTGTAACTGATGCTTCATTTGACACTGATTCTTATGAGCAGTTTCAAGAAGGATACTTCTTACGTCGTGATGGAATGCAATGGTTCTGGGATCAATATACAACGAATGAGCAAGAACGAAATGAAATTACAGCTTCGCCATTACGTGCAAATATAGAGCAATTGAAAGGCCTTCCGAAAGCCTTAATTATTACTGCTGAAGCGGATGTGTTACGCGATGAAGGTGAGGCTTATGCCAATAAACTAAGAGAAGCTGATGTGGATGTAACAGCTGTCCGATTCCAAGGGATCATTCATGATTTTGTTATGTTAAATGCTTTAGCAGATACGGAAGCAAATAAGGGCGCTTTAACTCTTGCAAACTCATGGTTGAGCCAATAATAGTGATAAGATAATAGAAGTTTCTCTTTTTAAACATAAATTTAGAATTTGAAAAGTTGTAACATTATATGGAACACGAAGCAAAAACTTATGATAGTTTGGTGTAATATGGACAATTTCCTCACAATATAACAATATGAAGGTTTGTCCTAAGAGATTTGAATGAAATAATATTTAAACAAAAATTTAGCTTAAAAGGAGAAATGAAATGATGGATCAACAACTAATTGCTGCATTAAACAAACAACTTGCAAATTGGAATGTTCTTTATACGAAGCTTCACAATTACCACTGGTACGTAACAGGTCCAGAGTTTTTCACTTTGCATACAAAGTTTGAAGAATACTATAATGAAGCTGGAAATTATATCGACGAGATTGCTGAGAGAATTTTAACGATCAAAGGAAAACCAGTCGCAACATTGAGAGAATACCTTGAGGTGGCTACAATTGAAGAATCTAATGGAAAAGAAACAGCCCATGAGATGGTTGGAAATTTAGTAAATGATTTTGAACTGGTTGTTAATGACGCGAAGCAAATCATCAACACAGCAGATGGTTCAGACGATCAACCAACTGCGGATTTGTTTATTGGCATTAAAACATCATTGGAGCAGCATATTTGGATGCTGAACGCCTTCAACTCAAAATAATCGATTCAGGTTTCGTTGAACGATAATAGATCATGCAATAAGGGTATCAAATCTATGTGGATTTGATACCCTTTTTTTACTTTAAATTTTAAATGTAAGTTATGATCTAAGTATTTTTACTGAGGGAACAAAAATTTTGTCTTGTTTAACCTTTTATAGATATTACAAAATCTCTGACATTTGGAGTAGGACTCCTCGTACTCTCTTCCCTTTTTCGGTTAGTCCATATTCAATATGTTGTGGAGCAGACTCTTTTATAACATCTTTGAACACAATTTCATACTTAATTAGTTGTTTTAATGCTGTTGATAAGCTTTGTTTATTCGCTTCAGGCAATCTTCTTAGTAAATCACTGAACCTATGATTTTTTTCAAGAGCTAGTATTAATAGTGGGGTATATCGACCGTCAATCGATATAAGAATTTTTTCTAATTTGCTTAGTTCCTCACATGGCTTTTTCCTCGATAATGCCATAAGATAACCCCCTTGTATGGTCAATAAAATTTGACTTATTTACGTTACATTATTTTATATTTACAATTTACCGTAGAAGGATTAAAAAAACAAATCTTTCAACAAGTAGAGATCTGGTACCATCTCTTACTTTAAGTTAATGTCATTGCATGCATGAACAATATCTAGATCATATGTTTTTATTACAATAAATAGTAGTTAGTAACGATTATTTTCTTGAAAAAATAAAAATGAGAGAGGGATGTTCATTATGTTAAGTTTCCCAGAAGCGTTACAATATCGCCATGCAGTCCGTCATTTCGATGTAAATAAAAAAATTCCAGAAAAAGATATGAAGTTTGTATTAGAAAGTGCATTAAAAGCTCCTTCTTCATTAAACCTTGAGCACTGGGAATATATCATTGTACAAGATAAGAGTATGAAATCAAAGCTTAAAGACGTGTGCTTTAGCCAACAACAAGTTGAAGACGCTAGTGCCGTTGCAGTTATTTTAGCTAAAAAAGATAAGTTATTAGATCCGAAATCTCCAGAAGTAAATCAATTAATCCGTGAGCGAATTCCTGAGAACGGTGTTCCAATCGCAATTAACTTCTTAGAATCGTTCCCTAACAGTGAAACATTCACTTCATGGTCGAAATCTCAATGTTATATTGCAGGATCATTCCTAATGATGGCAGCTGCATCAATTGAAATTGATACATGCCCAATGGAAGGATTCGTAAATGATGAAGTACTAAAACTATTAGACTATTCATCTGAGGAGTATGAAGTTGCATTAGTCATTCCTATGGGATATCGAAAAGAACCTGGCACACCGCCAAAGGTAAGAGCTTCACTAGAAGAGAAAGTGACATTTATCTAAACCTACATTAGATATTGGGTAACGATAATTAGAAATGATTTCAAATGATATTTTGTTAGGTCAAGAGATATTCATGATCTAACATGTGTAGGTAATCCATTATTCTCATACGTTTGTGAAGTAAAGATGGGTGTCCATAAAATAGTTTTATGGACACCCTGTATTTATTATGAGAGTCCGTCACATAAGTTTAAAATAAACGATTGTGAAATTTGCAACATGACGTGTATGAAAAATTAAAGTTAAGATCACAAATAGTTCGTTCTTAATCAAAGCTGTTCCATTACCATAATTAGATTTTATTTATAAATTTTTCTATAAGTGACTAATATCACTATGTATTGGTAACATTTGCACTATGATGAAGGTGATTAATCAGATGGGAAATGATATTTTGAAAAAAGTAACTTTAGTTGATAATTAAAAAGTGCTCAAGGTGCAAGAAGTTTTTATTGAAACAGTAATGAATATCATATATTATATTAGTTAGTTTACACTAACTAACTGATTGTGTATTTTATTGATTAACTAGAACATTAATCTAGTGGAGATATTTTATATTTATTGCTCAATCTATCATAGTAGAGTAATAGACAGTTACGAAGTTTTCAGTTATTTTATTGTATAGTCATATTTTAGATATTAGTTTGTACTAACTAATAAATGGAATAATCACATATTGTAATTGATAATGATAGTTGATATTTTTTTGAGATAATATATTTGAATATTCTGAAAGGTGGTGGTTGAAATGTATGTTGTAATGAGCCATTTCATGTAAATCGACAACTTTATTTTTTATTTAGTAGAATAGTTAGTTTTTGTTATGAAAGATTTATTAGACATTATGAAAATTTATACTTCAAGCGTGGGAAGGAGTTACAAAATGATAAGTTCAAAAAGCAGAAAGCGTTTCGTTTCAGTACTTACATCATTAGCATTAACAACACAAATGATACCGCTTTCCCACTCAGCAATCTATGCTAAAACAACCGAAAATGAACCTAGACAATTAGTTAATCAAGATATGAATGAATTACCGATTATTACGAATGGGTTAGAGGGTACATACTATTCTGATTCACAATTCTCAGAACATCTCTTAATCCGAATGGAAGATTCGGATGCCATGTATGATCTTGATTCACTTAATATTCCGAGAGTCTTTAAGAAGAAGATGGAGAACGTCCACTCGATTAAATGGGAAGGAACCATTGAACCAGATTACTCGGAAGAATATACGTTTACAACGTCTGATAATGAACATGTAAAGTTATGGGTGAACGACGAATTACTTATTAATGGATTGAATTTCGAACCACTCGCAATTCAATTAGAAGCAGGCGAGTTATATCACATTCGAGTAGCCTATAGTAATTCAGACGAACCGCTCACAGATCTTGATATTAAATGGAGTAGTGATAGCCAAGAAGAAGAAATTATTACAAAAGAAAATATCTTTTTACCTGTACACAGTGAGGATGTAGACATTTCAATTTCACCAGAAGAATTAATGGTTGATGAACTAGTAGAAGTCATTGAAGAGCCGGCGATAGAATTACTTGAAATTCCAGAAGAAGAGTTAGTTGAGTCAACAGAGGAACTAGTAGAAGAGCAGGTTGAAGAAGTAGAAGCTACAGAGCCGACAGAAGAACAAACTGAAGAAGTAGAAGCTACAGAGCCGACAGAAGAACAAACTGAAGAAGTAGAAGCTACAGAGCCGACAGAAGAACAGGCTGAAGAAGTAGAAGCTACAGAGCCAACAGAAGAACAAGTCGAGGATGTAGAAGTAACTGAGCCAACAGAAGAACAAGTTGAAGAAGTAGAATCAGCAGAGCCGACAGAAGAGCAAGTTGAAGAAGTAGAAGCTACAGATCCAACAGAAGAACAGGCTGAAGAAGTAGAAACAGCAGAGTCAACAGAAGAACAAGTTGAAGAAGCAGAAGCAACAGAGTCATCAGAATTAATAGAACCAACAGAAGAACAATTGGAAACAGAAACATTAGCTAAAAAGGTATCAAATGCAGGTCTGTTAGGAGTAACAACAGGTTTAGCAGACTTAGTAGGTGTAAATGATTCATCTTCAGAAGTAGATACTGATAATGACGGAATTGTTGATGAATGGGAAATGGAAGGGTATACGTATATACCAGGTTTAGGGTTAGTTTTATGGGATGATGAATTTACTGACTTTGGTGTACAAAAATATATTACATCACCTTTTAGCAGAAGTACAGACGAAGACCCATATAGTGATTATGAAGAAGTAACAGGGCAAGTCGATCGTGCAATCGCATCACTTGCTACACATCCGTTAGTACCTGCTTTTCCTGATATTCAAGCAGAAATTGAGGGTGTAACTATTACCCCTTATGAAACAATTACAACTACTGATGGTACTGTAATAACAGATGCATGGAGTGATAGTACGGCTGACAGTAAAACAAAAGCAAGATCACTTGGATTTAAAGCAGGGTTTGAAGTATCGGCAGAAAAAAGTTTTGGCATAAAAGAAGGTGGTGCCAGTGCGAAGATAAGCGGTAAGGTCTATGGAGAAGCGAATGGGCAATGGGATAATAGCAAGACAAAGACAACTACTCATGTAGAAAGCAATGAAGATACGACGAGTTGGAGTCAGGCAACAGCGTCAAACCCTTCACAAGCCGCAACAAGTGTGTGGAATGTTAGATATACAAATAAGGGGACCGCACCAGCTTATGATGTTATTCCTAGTTTGTCACTACAAGTTGGTAATAAAACGGCTGTATCACTAACTACAGCTAGTGCAAATACGATAAGCAGTATTGCACCTGGCGAATCGCATCCTGACAATGAGCAGACAGTTGCACTAAAAAATATTGAAACAGGTACGAATGATACAGAGCCAATCTACCTGTCAATTGATCAAGTGCAATTAATTCAAATGGGTTATCCAATCTCATTATCTACCGATCAAATTAAAGCGAAAGTAAAGCAGATTGAAGCAGACGGTTCAATTACAGCAACAAGAGATTGGAATTTATATGAGGCTGCAATTGATGCAGTATCGGCAAGCATCACGTATGTTCATCCGAACAAGGGTGAAAAGAAATTAAAAGTATTTGCTAATGATCCAAGCCTTGCTTTTTCACAATTTAACCCTGAAACGACATTAGGTGAAGCACTAGAGCTTGTACTTGATGCAGAACTCGTAAATGGGAAGTTTATGATTGATGGTGAAGAAGTAAATGATGCTTGGAGAATATTCCTGTTATCTGAAAATAATGATGACTTTGAGATTTTCCAACAAGCTGATAATCTTTTTGATATTGAATTACGTCCTGGAATGGATATCGTGATAGAAAAAACTGAGCTAAATGGTTCTCCATATGTTCAATATGTCTTCTATGATGAAGACGGTAAACAAGTCGTTGCTAAAGTGGCGGAAAATGGTGATGACATTCAAAGTGTGACTGCAACTGTTCAACTAGCTAATGGTGAAACTTTGAATTTACCTTTAGAAGATATAGATGAGAATGGTAATTATGATGGTATCTTTGAATCAGCTATTCAGACGAATCAATTAAATATTTCGTTTAAGGATGCGATTATAACTGCGACTGATACAAATGGAAACGAAACAATCGCATACATTTTAACACCTTATGGATTATCTAAGCAGGGATTAGGTTATGTACCGTTAGAACGAACAGAAAAAGTTTCTGATATTACAAGTTTGCCAGAAAAATATCCAAGTGCGGAATCGTTTGTGTTTGAAGTGAAGAATACGAAGACGACGACGAATAGGCGTCGAGCTGATATCGGAAATCAACGAGTATACTTAGGTGTAAATGATTATCCGATTGAATATCGAGCAGCAGCTACACGATATAAATTATATGGATCTGCTAATTATGAAGATACTGCAAGCGGTGAATGGATAAGGAGTATAATAAGTTCAAGATCAGATTTGCGAAGTGGTTTCGCTCATCAGGTAAATATGAACAATATGATAAGCTCGATCCAGTTTGAAAATGGAGAATCTGGAGATGGTATGGTTTTATATAACTATTATGACTATCGACAACAAGATGATGTTCTAGCATTAACTGGTTCTGATAGGGATCTTTCTAATAATAGTGTAGACTTTGATAATCGAACATCTTCAATCCGGATTATCGGTCAGTCAGGGAAGCCATATGTAAGACTATATGAAAATAATAAAGATAATATTAAGACGACTTCATATAATACGGACTATGTAGATGTATATGGTGATAAGGATATATCTGGATTCACTATTAATGATGATGCGGCTTCTTTCCAAACTTTCGGTGCAGAAGATATGAATTACTTTATCGGTCTTAAGTTTCATGATAATGATGATGCTAGTGGTAGGTGGCAACGTTGGACTCCTACAGGTCAATATATAGGCTTGCATAACTTGAATGAAATTAATGATCTGACAAATAAAGTGTCTTACGTTGAAACCCTTTGTCATGAGTGTCCAGAATTTAAATTGTTCTCTGATAAAAATTATTCTGGTAATTTTTCTTTAAGAATGACAACAGATTTTGATAATGTTAATGCATGGATTTCAGGTACATCCTCAATTTCAGTTAGAAATAATCCAGATAAACTTGCAAAAATTATTATTTATAAATCTGATGGTAGCTATGCGGTAATTGATGAGTCAATTCCTGATCTAAGTAGCTTCCAAGACGTAATATACAAAGGTCAAAGTTCAGGGACGAGAAATTTCAATAATAATATTGCTTTTGCCAAGATGTATTATGGAACAGTGTATCGTTTCTACGAACATACGAACTACAATGGTGCATATCAAGACTATATCATTGGTGAAGATAATATCGGAAGTGATTGGAATGATAAGTTTAGCTCAGTAAAAGTGCTGAATCCGTTACCTGAAATTGGTTTAATTGCATTTGATAAAACAAACTACGACTACACTGGAGAGTATATACCAATTACAGGTGATATTCCTAATCTAAATGCATTGAACTTCAATGATAAGATTTCATCACTTAAGTTGATTACGAGAATACCAGAAAAACGTCCAACACATAACACAACAGTTGTAGTTTCGAGTAAGGACTTGTCATTTGAAGCAAAAAATAGATACTTTGGAGAAGGTACATCTGTAAATCTTGTCGGTTATTTTGACCGAACAGGCGTATCATCAAAATTTACACCATTCGAACATACGGAGCCCTATACACAAAAAGGGTCTTATAAATTTTCTACTGGAATAAATAATGCGACAGGATATCTCGTACAAGTTGATGCACATAGAGTATCGTCAAACAAAGTTCAAGTGAAGTTAAATGGCTCATCTTATTCAGAGCTTGGAACATCACCAACACATGCGTTAGGACTTGAGCCTGGTGCAATTTATGACCCTATTCATAGTAATGTCGTATTCGTTCCTGCAAATAGTAGTAAACCATCAGAAATATCAGTAGATATCTCATTAGGTAGTTGGAGAGCAACTGGTGATGGTGCGGATGAGAAGTATGACATAAAAGTACTTGGTTATTTTGCAGATGGTGGTGCTTCACAAAATGATTTGTTTTATGAAAAATTTGATACACCAGTCGATGTCGGTTCACCTTCTACAACAGATGAAGAAACGCGGTTAATACCATTACAAACGAGAGATTTTAAAGAAACTCCTAAAGCATTTTTAGTAAATGTTACTGCCAAAGGTATTGGGGCAAGTAACTTTAAGTTCACAATTAATGACAACTTTATCTATTTAGGTACGTCTTCATCACAATATGCTAAGGGTGTGGATGCTAAGTCAGTTCACCATAGTGGTCTTATGTATGTAAAGGCAGACACAAGAGATCCATATTCATTTGAAATGACGCCTAAGTATGGTGATTGGAAAACAGTTGATAGTGATGCGGCGATTGATGTAGAGATTGTCGGGTATTTTTATTAAAGGGTAGTAAGTTTATAAATAATATTCTTTCTATATAAACACAAATCTAAGATACGGAAAGGTCAGCATTTCTCAATGCTGGCTTTTTTGTAGCATTAAACTATAAAAATATTTGATGACTAAACTATTATGGTAGATGAAGGGAACTATTAACTGAATGAAGTGTGGTTTTCGAGAGAAATTTACACTTATCCTACTCATACGTTATAATAAGTTTTAACAAACGAAAAGGGTGAACCGAATGTAAGAAATCCTATCCTATAAAACAACTGAATATGTTAAAAGGGGATAGGATTATGAATGATAAACATTCTTTTCGTTATTTATGGATCGGACAGACATTAGCGAATAGCGGTGACCTTTTCTATATTGTCGGGTTGATTACGATTGTCTACAGTTTGACACAATCAGCAACGATCATGGCAGTCATCCCATTCGTTATCGCATTTTCACGTTTTTTTGGTGGAATAATTGCACCTTGGGTGATTGATCGCTATGCATTGAAGCAAATTCTTATATATTCTCAACTCGTTAAGACGATTCTATTAGTTTGTTTAACTATTTACGTGTTCACCCTCCTAGGAGAAGGTGGATTATTTTTTGTTTTTCTATTAATTAGTTTCACGGCTTTTCTTGATGGTTGGGCAACTCCAGCACGTAATGCAATGTTGCCACAGCTCGTTCCATCTCATAAGCTTGTACGAGCAAACAGCTTTCTTGCAGTCGTTGATCAAATTGTTCAGCTTGGAGGATGGGCAGTTGGTGGAATCTTTGTGGCGATTTTTAGTGGCGAGTTATTAATCCTCGTTACAGCTATATTGTTCATTTTATCAACGATAATGATGGCTGCTATTCAAGTTAAGAAACAAGAAAGAAAACAAACGCCTCGAATGGACAAGTTAGCTTCACTATTAGAAGGTTGGATAACAATTTGGAAAACACCTTCATTGCGAACGGTAGCAGCTACAGATATAATCGATGCGATCTCAAGTGTCGTATGGATCGCAGCGATTCTTTATATTTACATTGAAGAAGTTCTTCATAAAAGTGAAATATGGTGGGGATATATAAATTCCACCTTTTTTGCTGGTTTGATTGTTGGAGGCTTCATAAGTTTTCGTATAGAGTCTCATTTGAAGAAGAGGTTAGCCACCGGGATTTTTGTAGGTACGATAATGATTGGATTGATTACATTATGTTTTGGCTTTACGACAAATGCATGGTTAGCACTAGTTCTCTCTATACTAGTGGGGATTGCAACAGCGATTAAGGATATTAGTCAGCAAACGGTCTTTCAATTGACAACGTCTGAAGAGAAATTACCGAAAGTGTTCTCAGCTAGAGATGCAATCATGACAGGAGTATTCGGAAGTTCAACATTATTATTTGGATATTTGGCAGAGGTTTTTGGTGTTCAGGTAGTGTTTGTTGTTGCATCAGTGTTATTGCTTTTATCCGCTATTTGGAGTTATGTGAGAAGAGAGACTTTGAAAATAATATAATATAAATTAAAAAGGAGGTACATCATGATTACTGATGTACTTCCTTTTAATAAACCTCTTATTACTCTAATATGACATCAACTAATGATGAAGGGTTAACTTCGCCAACGTCTAAAATAACTTCACCTTTATATATCAATTGCACCCGTTCTAAAAACCATTCAACAGTTGACGGGTGATCGATATCTTCACTATGCATATACATAATTGGTGCAAACTTTTCTGCATAATACATTGCTCGATCATAGTCGGAAACAACGACATCAATTGGATCAGTACTACCGGTTTTATCTTTGAACCAACCGTTACCTATACCAAAGCTCGGACTCTTCGTACCAATAAGATCGTCTTCATACGTATTACCCCATAATCCATCATATGCAACCCATCGATATGAATCATTTGTTTTATAATCACTGCCAATTAACGAGACGTTATTTTGTAAATCCCAAATTGTACCTCTATCTGTTACATCACTAGGAAGTGGAATTCTAGAATAGGAAGCAACTCTAGGATAACTAGCATGTGAAATCTTTGCAGAGAAGCCTACAGGTCGATATTCATCTAACAAAGTTACGATACGTGAATCCATTTGATAACCGCTATCAGATTCATTCACGACAACAACCTCATTTGTAGGTGAGAATTGGACAGACGGCTGACTTCCGAAGTCTAGCGGAGTTCCAACACTTTTTGAACCATTCCATTTTGACCAAGTAATTTTCTTCCCATTTAATTGACCGATATTATAATAGAATCTGTCATCTCCTTCATGTACTTCGAAGATCTTTCCATCTTGTGTTACAGTGACATCAGGATAATGACCAGTATCATAGAACGTTCCACTTGATGTCCAATCAATACGACTGCCATTTAACGTTCCAACATTGTAATACAGATTGCCTGATGCTTCATGCATTTCAACGATCGTGCCGTTTGTTGCTGTAACAGAAGGGTAGTGACCAGTATCGTATTTTTTTCCTTTTGTAAACCAGTTGATTTTATTTCCGTCAACTTTCCCTAGACTGTAGTAGAGGTTCCCGCCTGTGAATTCATTTTCATGGATTTCAATAATTGTTCCATCACCAGCAACAGTAATAGAAGGGTTTTGTCCTGAATCATAATATGTACCATTTTTCGTCCAATTGATACGGTCACCATCAATTGTTCCGACATTATAATATAAACTGCCTCCTGTTACTTCATTTTCGTGGATTTCAATAACCTTACCACTATTCGTAACAGCGACAGTTGGATTTTGCCCTGTATCGTATTTCACTCCAGTTCGTAGCCATTCAACTTCGTCATCAACAATTTGACCGAGATTGTAATACAGGTTTCCACCAGATACTTCATTTTCATGTACTTCAATGACCATGCCATCATCAGTAACGGCTACTGCTGGATACTGTCCAGTATCGTAATCACTACGTTCGAAGCTTTTAATATTTTCACTAAAGGTGAAAGGGTTATCATACCATTGTCCTTCATTTGAATGTGCTGCATAATACATAGATTCAATTTCTTCTGTATCTTTATCTGCAATAACTCTTATTCTCTCCCAATCGCCTTCATGCGCACCTTGTCCAACTGCACCATCCATTGCATCGTTATAAGGATAGAATAATGAATATTGAACACCAACTTTATCATCATTTTCAAAGACTAGTGTATAAGCTTTTGCTGATTGTATGTCTCCTCGTTTCGTATCTTCATCAACAATGTTTAATCTTAAATCCTCATTCTTTGCATAGGTAGATGTTACGTTAAAAACTAATAAACAACTAATAAGTGTCATAATCAATACGAATTTCCTCATACCATTCTCCTTTTTTCTAGTATTTATTAACTATATTGTACATGAATATAGTGTTTATTGTAAGAATATTATAATAATTTGCGTAATTAAGGTTAACAGTTGTAGTCTTATAGAATTATAAAAATTGAATTGGTCAATAATGTAATTTTACTAAGGTAATAAAATTTTAGAATTGAGGAATGAATCAAAAGTAATGATTAGTTTTTAACAAAGTTCTCACTCAGAAACTATGAATAAAGAAAAAACGTCGATATTCTTATTCAAAAGAATTTATCGACGTTTTTTATATGTGTACTTGTAAGTTTGTATGAAGTGAGAGCCTATTTTATTTTCAATCGAACATCCTTATAGATTCGAGCTGGGTAATCGACAAGTTTGAATGTAAGTGGACTTTTATACTCATCAGGACTTAAAGTGATCGACCACTCACCATTACTTTTAAGTGTTCCGTCTGCACTATAAATGGAAAAATTATGCCCATTAGCATCATGATAATCAAAATTGAGCTTTGTTATTTTTTTATCCTCAAACTCATTCATTTTGAATTTGATTGCCGGCTTAATATCCCAATTTCCTTTACCATCAGAGGTATGGTCATCATACACATACAGTAATGAAAGCTTATCATCAGGTGCTTTTAAAATTTTTTCATTCTCCATATCAACTACAACTTCTAATGAATCCTTATCAAGTGCTCGGATAGCTGAAAATTCAAGGTAAAGTTCTTCGGGTTTTTCAAAAAAGCTACTTTCAAACGTTATTTTTCCTTCGTTATCATTCGTATACCAAATGATTGAATCATAAGAAGTGGGCATCCACTCTTTCTCATTCTTATCTATAAGACGTAAATCTTCGAAGGCGAACATCGTTTTATTGTTATTGTCATCAAATTTTAGTCTTAATTCTGTTCGGGTTGGATGGATTGTGAGGTCTTGAAAGGTAATCGCTTGCTCACCAATTTTAATTGTTTTATCAAGATTAATCACCTCACTAGATTGAGAAAATTTGTTTTTATCAACTGTAAATGGAATTTCATACATATAGCCTTGAGGCGTATTTGAATCTTCACTTTCAAATGGAACCTTCAAAATCATCGATTCAGGAATTTCTTCATTTGCTTTAAAATCCATCCTATACATATTCTTAGTGTTGTCTCTTTCAATGCCCCATTTCGCAAACATAAGATCGATTTTCTTATTATCCATCGTATATAATTCAAGATTTCTTAGGAGTTCTTCACCAGTATGAGAATAGAAGACGATCATCTTTTCTCCATCGAGAGTGATATTTTCTAACGTAAATGTATTACCTTCATATTCATCCGATAAACCAATCGATTGAAAATAACCATTTTCAAGAGCGGATTGAAGACCTTTGTCTTTATCCAGTAGCTCTACAATTTGTGAGAACCCAGGAATGTTTGCAACATACTTTGCAAATGTAGGTGATGTTCGAATCGAACCTATGAATATGAATAGAGCCATACTTGCTGCGATTGTAGAAAAAGTAATTCTTCTTCTTAGTTGCTTTCTTTTTTGAGCTTTTGAAATGCCTGTCGATATGAAAGAGTCAATATCACTTGGAATAGGGAGGTGTTCATATTGTTCTTTTATGTCATTTAATAACTGTTCTTCTTTTTCAAACATCGGTTACACTTCCTCCTTCTCTAACTCTTTTCTTAATAGCCTTAGTGATTTGTTCAGCCATGTTTTTATCGTTCCTTCAGGTCGTTGAATGACTTCAGCGATTTGAGGGATCGTATAATCTTGTACATATTTTAATGTAATAACTTGTTGATATTTTGGATCTAATGATTCAATTAGTCTCTCAACCTCAATATTTCCAATAACGTGATTGTCTGCTGCTTCAGAAGCATATTCTATTTCTTTATTTAATGTTTTTCTTTTTCGTTTCTGTTCATCTGCACAATAATTTAATGTAATCCGAGTAAGCCATGTTGCGAAATAGTTCGGATTTTTCAACTTCTTAATGGATGAATACGCACGATAGGTGACCTCTTGTACTGCTTCAAGAGCGTCTTGTTCGTTTTTCATATACGAAAAAGCGATTTTATAGATTTGTGCTTTATGTATAGAGATGGGTTCGAAAAATGCTTCGTCATTGTGCTTTTGTGCTTGTTTGACTAGTTGTTCGATATTCAACTTTGTTCCTCCTTACGATAGATTTTGAAAAGATAGCTATCTTCAATTGTTCATGTTATTGAGGATGATTTTTGATTAATCTATTTATTAGACTGATAGGTGATAAATATAGTTTTCCTTTTTTGGAAAAAATATCTGATATGTATTATACCAGCATTATAGGTTAGTAGAATTTGTGTACAATATATTAAGAAAGTGAAGGCTTATGCACGCATGGGAAAATGTAAAGATAGTAGCCATTTTAAGTGATGTGCTAAAAGGGGATATGTAACGGATCTGACAAATTAGTGTTACTGATGTGGAGAAGAGACAATAAAAAAGGCGATTTCCAGCCTTTAGAAATCACAATAATAATTAAAGTAATTGAATATATTAGTGATACAAGCACAAAATTCGAATGACTTACATAACTTATGGTATAAACAATATTATTAATTACTCTCCCTGCGTGCACCTACAGCACATACAGGGAAAGTTGACAAATATATTAGGTGTTAAAAATATTAATAGCAACCACAGTGTATTTCCACGAAATCATTGTTATAGAACGGTGTGCCTACCGTACAGTTGTCTCTATCACGGAAATACAAGTTTGCGATAACGTCTTCACATCTACATTTATCCTCAATTTCGAGCACAAGTTCAGCGTGACGAGTCATATCAAAATCAAACACTTCACGTGTTCCTGGAGAGATGGTTATTTCCTCTTCATTAATGATTATTGGATTATCTAGTTCATCCCAATCAAATGCTGTTGCTTTTATCGTACATTCCTCATCACCACGATTCAGGATTTCAGTGTGTCCATTATCTGTACCTACTTCTCGGTACAAAACACCAGTTGTCCACTTTTTCTTTTTTCTTTTTCCCAATTTTACACCTCCCTCGAACTTTATACTTCATATTATTCATTAATTAAATAATGGTGATAAAATTGGGTTTTGAACAAGCTTGCTACATATGGAAGAACAAATAACAGAGATGTTGAACCTTTAACGTTAAGTAATTTAAAGTACATGATCAACATATGTTGAAGTTTATGCTATAGGTGAGTTATTACAATTGAAATTGAAAGAAGCACTTATTTATCATCGTAAATAGAAGTGCTTTTAATGTTATCGAAGTGATAAATATTGATAGAAATGATGACAACATTGCTTTAAGTGTCATTATCAAGTTGAAGAGATCGCAAAAACCGCTAGAAGATTTGTATTAATAATACAGTTGTAGCTATTTGTATAATGACGTTGGATACTTACGGTTATTTTAATAGATTAGCTTGTTGAGTGTTTATTCAAAGATAGCTTACTTGGCATGATACGCACTATTTACATATTGTTCTGTTTGATCGATAAAAGCTCTGACGACGGGTGAGACGTGTGCAAACGATTTGGAAGCTAAACCGATTGAGCGGTAGTAGTCTTCACTTAATCGTGAAATAGCTACATCACCTGAGCAAGTATTTATAACCATATCCGGCATTATGCTAATTCCTAATTCTTTCTCCACCATCGCCACAATCGTAGGGTTGTCTTCAATTTCACAGAAGACGTTTGTTTTTATTTTATTCTCTTTAAATACTTTTTTTACGAGAGCGTCACATCCACCTTTAGGCATAATGAATGGATCTGTCGTTAACTCAAGTATGCTTATTTTTTTGCGTTTATTTAGTTGATGGTTCTTAGGTAACAGGACATATAAAGGGTCTTCTAATAGCTTAATAAAGTCTAAGCTTTCGATTTCTGAGGAAGGTAAGAAGCCTATATCGATCTTGCCTGATTGTAACATGTGACGAATGTCACCATATCCACCTTCATATAATTCGATTTCAATGGATGGGTACTGTTGATGAAATTGCTTCAAAATAGTAGGTAATAGACTTGCTGAAACACTGCTAAATGTGCCGATCCGAATTGTTCCAATTTCCAGTCCATTCATTTTTCCTGCTTCTTGTTTCATTTGTTCGGAAATGCTTAAGATTTGTCTAATATATGGTATCATTCTTTCTCCTTCCTTTGTTAATGTAATGCCTGATCGACTTCTATATAACAGTGTTAAATCGAACTCTGATTCTAGACTTTTGATTGCATGGCTCACTGCTCCTTGAGTGAGGCCTAATTTTTCCCCTGCTTGAGTAAAGCTCTTCAGATCCACAACAGTTTTAAAAACCTCATATTGCAATAATGTCATGACGCAACTCCTTTTTAGTATTAATTATTTTAATGCTTAATATTATAAACATTCGTTTGATTAATGTTAGTTATTGCTCTAAGATTACTACAAAGGGAGGAGATAAACAATGAAAACTTTACATTATACATTAGTTGATGTTTTTACGAATAAACCGTTTGGAGGCAATCAATTAGCTGTCTTTAAGGATGATGGAACGTTACCTACAGAGTTGATGCAAAAGATTGCAAGGGAATTAAACTTATCTGAGACAGTCTTTATTCGCCCATCTAGAAATAATACAGCTGATAAGGAATTACGTATTTTTACTCCACAAATTGAATTACCGATTGCAGGCCATCCAACTGTTGGAGCAGCATATGTATTAGGAAATGAACAGATAAATTCCTTAACACAAGGAGAAAATAAAGTCGTTTTTGAGACAGGTGTTGGCGACATTACTGTTCAAATATATAAAGATAATAATGGTATTTCATCCGTAGAAATGACTCAAAAAACACCTGAGTTCGGACCAGTATATGAAGATATAGAACGTGTTGCTGAGCTGTTGTCGTTATCGCCTGATGATATAGAACGAAATATTCCAGTTCAAACCGTATCAACAGGAGTACCGTTCCTATTTATTCCGATTCGAACGCTTGCAGCTATGGAGAAAATTAAACTTCGTACAGATATTTGGGAACAATCGTTTCGTGTAGATTCGAACACTGAGCATATTTTTACGTTTACATCGGAAACGATGAATGAAGCTTCTACCGTTCATAGCCGTATGTTCGCACCTGCAATGGGAATTGCTGAAGATCCGGCAACTGGGAATGCAAGTGGTCCATTAGGAGCTTATCTCGTTGAACATTCAGTCGTTTCTAGTTCCAAACAGACGTATCATATTCGTAGTGAACAAGGAATTGAAATGGGGCGTCCGAGTTTTATTGATGTAACCGTAACAAAACGAGCAGAACAATATGAGCAAGTAAAAATTAGTGGTAATTGTGTAACAATCGGTTCAGGGCAACTTGTGATAGAATAAGTGTACATGTGTAGGTTGGAAAATTCAGAATTAATCACGATATGGTTTGACGAGCATTCCATTTCTTACAACACGTGAAATATTGTTATATGTTACTTGATAGGTTCAACTATCTATCACTGGGAATAAGGAATAACAAAGATGGAAGTTTCAGTTTACCGAAGGAAGAGAGTGACGAACGTTGAAAAATAACACCTCGATGTATGTTTTACTTCTACTCGTTCCGCTATTTTGGGGAGGGGCTTTCGGTGCAGCAAAACATATTATTACGGAAGTGCCACCAATTACTGCTGCTACATTAAGGTTCGGTTCAGCCTCTCTTATTTTATTAGTGCTCGTCTTGGTTCGTTCAAAATGGGATACTGCTGCGATTAAGAAACAGTGGATAGGCTTAATGGGAATGGCAGTGACAGGAATCTTCTTGTATAACGTATTTTTCTTTATTGCTTTAAAATATACATCCGCTATTAACGGTTCGTTGATAATGGCAACAACACCCGTCTTTATTACATTTGGGGCAGTATTCTTTTTAAATGAAGTTTTTAATAAGCGGTTGGGATTTGGGTTATTCCTTTCGTTATTTGGTGTACTGATCGTTATTTTCAAAGGCTCTATCGAAACGTTACTGACATTATCATTTAATAGTGGCGATCTCTTATTTGTTGCAGCTTTAGCATGTTGGGTCATTCATGGATTAATTGCAAAAGTCGTTATGAAAGACGTATCTTCTTTATTAACGACAACCGTTTCAATGTTAGTTGGTTCTGTCTTTCTTGCAATTTGTTCAATCTTTGAAGGGGGATGGACAGACGTAGCAACGATGTCCTTCCAATCATGGCTTGAGCTAGCTTATATGAGTATTTTAGCATCAGTCATTGCGTTTATTTTATGGAATGAAGGGATCAAACAGATCGGTACGAGCAAATCGAGCATGTATATGAATCTCGTTCCGATTAATGCTGCATGGATAAGTGTGATCTTCTACGGCTCAACCTTACATTGGCAACAATTGATCGGGATGTTGATTGTGATTGTTGGCGTGTTTATCGCGACATCACGTAAGCATAGCAAAACATTGAAATCGAATCCACTACAAATGTTACAAAGATAGATACTTGTGTATCTGTCAGTTTTGCAAGATAATTTAACGTTTCTTGAAATAATAATTTAATAGGAAGAAACACATTTTTCTACTAAGTAAAAGTAATATAAGTCCATCTCTCATAAGATCTAGTTAGAACATGACGAACCGTGTTGTGCCGACTGAGTTTGGAACTGTACAAGAGGCGATTATTTGTGAGAATAGTAGCCCTCCTACTATATGTATGTAGAGAGTATAGGGAATGTGGTTGAATAAAAGGGAATGCATTTTAGTGATAACTATAATGTATTCTTTTTTAGATTGTAATATTGAAGCATTGGTGTTCTATTAAGTGGTGAATAGTTTGTTATGAGTAATTTGATCGATTTACAATTGTATGAGTTGTCTCTAATCGAGTAGTATGAGAGAAAGTAAGATCATGGAAAAAGATTAACAGTGCAGTTGAGTATCGGTTAGCACCTGAACATACATATCCAGCGGCACATGATGATGCATTCAAAGCCGCTCAAATTGTCTATGAGAATGTGTCAGAATGGGGTGGTGATCCGAACAAAATAACGATTGCAGGTGATAGTGCTGGTGGACACCTTGCCATCGTGACAAGCTTGCGATTGAAAGAACAGGGACAGTGGATGCCGAAACGACAAGTGCTTATTTATCCAATGTTAGATGCAAGTGATTCGAGTGAAAGTTATGCAAAGTATGGTGATGATTACATCATTACAAGAGATGCATTGCTGAGCGGTTTTGACGCTTATTTATCTGATTTACCACGTGAACACCCAGAGGCTAGTCCGTTACATCGAGATGATTTTGAAGGTCTACCCGAAACGTTTATCACGTTTCAACTGACGCTAAGACTCCCCCTTCAAAACTTTGGAGAATCAATGAAGTTTAAGTGGGAGAGGGCCTTGGTCATACCCTTGAGGTATAAGCGTCAGTAATTACCTGATTGGTTTAACTAACCATAAGTGGAGGATAAAGGAATACCTCCACTGATGGAAGTTTCACTTTATTTTAACGGCTGAATTTGATCCTCTCGCAGATGAAGGGGAGCAATTATATCGCCGTTTGTTAGAATCAGGTGTACAAGCACAATGTCAACGTTATCTTGGTGTGAATCATGGGTTCTTTCAGCTTGCTGGGATTAGCTTAGCTGGTAGAAAGGCAATACAAGATGTTGCAAGTATTATAAGAGAATCATAGTTCTCAAATTAAAAAAGGATAGAGGTATACGTAATGATATTATTAGAACATATTAAGTCAATGATTCCAGCGAACATCGAACTTGGCCTCTACATATATGATACAAAAACCGAAGAAGTGACGATGCTTAATGAGAGTGAACCTTTTCCTTTAGCTAGTCTAGCAAAATTCATAGCTAGCGTGTTTGCTATGACGAAAGCAGATTCGGTAGCTGACATTCAGCGAGCAATTAGCCATCATGATAGCCAGTCGTATGAGCAATTGCTAAACAACATCTCAACCGAGCAACAAAATAAGAAGTTAGCTGAAATGGACATTGAGTTAAAGGTTGACCACAATAATCGTAGTTTAACAGACAACGTTGGAACTGCTGAAGCGATGTTTAAATTTCTATACGAATTGTATACTCGTGCATTACTAAATGACGAACAAACTTCAATAATTTTTGAAGCATTGAATAAACAAGTTGATCCAGATGGATTTCGCATGTGTGGACAATGGTTACATATGACGGGTGGATTAGAGGGCGTTTGTAATGATATAGGCTATTGGCAACTCGAAGATCGGACGATTATATTAGTAGGGTTTATTAAAAGCTTAGATGATGGGATTCAGTGGCAACAATTAGAGAACTTGTTAATGAAAATCGGAGATGTTGTTCAGTCAACGTATCAATTGAAAGACTAGTGAATTCAAATTAAGGTGTGAGCAATGTATGAAGAACTATCAAGCCAATTTCCAAATGAGTATTTGCAGTAATGAAGATATTCCACAACTTGTAGCACTCTCAAGTTCTGTCGGTTGGGATTATGATGAACGAGAGATTAAGACAGTAATGTCAGTCGGAACAATTTATTGTTATAAGGTGGAGAGTGGAACGATCATTTCAAGCGCAGCAATCACTCCATATGAAGATAAGCTTGCGTCAATTGGAATGGTAATCGTTCATGAGCAGTATCGAGGATATGGTCTTGGAAAAACACTAACAGAAGCTTGTGTTCAATCTGTAGCAGATGATGTGACCGTAATGTTGATTGCAACCGAAGACGGTTATCCACTCTATGAGAAGTTAGGCTTTCAACCTGTTACGTCTGTCCATAAGTTTCTTTGTGAGCGCAATCGGTTGCATTTAACACCGACACCTTCTTACGAAGAGAGTATCGTTCCATTGTATGACCACGATTTTCAAGATGTATATGAATTGGATAAAGGTGCAATAGGGGCAGGGCGAGAAGCATTTCTGAAAGCAAGAATACATCAAGCCACAGAAGCAGTAGTCGTTAGAGGTGTTGAAGGGAACATACTTGGTTATGGTTTGTGTGTTGACGGACCAGTGAATCGAATTCTCGGACCAATTGTGGCGATGAATGATCAGATTGCAGCTTCACTCATTCAACAGCTTTCGCTAGGTTACGAAGGGAAGCTGCGGATTGATGTACCTGATAGACAAGCTGAATTCATGAAATATTTAGAACAAGCAGGATTCGATAAAGTGAGTCAACCACCTGTAATGATTCTTCATTCAAGTGAATTACCTAGACGAAATCAAACACTGTTTGGAATTGCTGCGCAAATTTTCGGATGAATAGGTGATCGTTATTACATATCGTTAACGTGCAGTTTGTCATTTATTTGAGAAAATTGACTATTTTTACGCTTATTCGCATGAAATCTAGTTGTTCCTACAGTCAAACATTTTTCGCATACATAGAATAAAGTGTAAGACAAGTTTATGGAGAAAGGAGGAAATAAACGATGGCAATTCATGTTGTTCCAACTCAATTCCCTACTGTTCAAGCTGCGATCAACGATGCAGGTACAATGCCAGGTGATTCGATTCAAATATTAGCAGGAACGTTTGATGGATTCGAGGTTACGACGGAGAATTTGAAAATATTTGGATGTGGGATTGATAAAACAATCATTGCTGGTACACCTGGGACAATCGATGGTGGAATTGTTGTAAGTGCAGACAATACGACTTTGCAAGGGTTTACAGTTCAAGGCTTCTCAACGAATGGTATATCTGTACAATCAACTCATAACATTTTGAAAGAGATTGAATCCACCTTAAATACTGGTGTTGTTACAGATGGTATTCAATTCGATGTAGGTGGCAATAACAATTTGCTTATTAATTGCACGTTCTCATTTAATGAAGAAGATGGAGTTGATACTTCTGATGGAGAACGAAATTGTATTATAAATTGTTTGAGCTTTGAAAATAGGGATAAAGGATACCAAGTTAGTAGCATGAATAACAAACTAGTAAACAATATTGCTCGTGAAAATCTCAGTGATGGTATGTTCGTTAATGCAAACAATAATACGCTTTATGGAAACAAACTCTTGAAAAATGATGTTAGAGGGATATTGATTGGAATAGGTGATAGTAACAATAACGTTATCGAGAATTTAGTATGTAACAATAATTTAAGTGGAATTGGTATAAATAACATGGCGAATCAAAATGTGATCGATATGAACATTGTTCGGAATAACGGTATTTCTGGATTAGGATCAGGAATTTTTGTAGACAATGGTGCGGTCGATAATTCGATTCGGTTTAACAAGTTAAAGAACAATATACCATTTGATATTCAAGCACTAGGAGCTGTTATTAATAACACATATGATGGTAACAAATGTGAAAGTAGTTTTCCACCTAATTTATGTACGTAATGAATGAGAAGACTCTCCTTTAACAAGGAGAGTTTTTTTATGAATGGTACTGAAATTATAGCTGCTTGTAATGATACATCCGACATTGCACTATGCTAGTCAAGCACACATTTTCGGCTTTATTTCTATACTCTGGTCAGAACTACAGTCACACCTTGTCTACCATACATAATATATGTTGTAGGACAAATTATGAAGATAAGGAGAGATGTTAAATGGGTATGCCAAATTTTCCTGCGGAGTTTAATTCATTACCAGACTTTGAGAAAAATAACGTTCTATTATACCTTCTCGCATCAGTAGGATCTGAAGAGTTAGCGCTAGCACACATTATGAATGCAGAAGGTGAGAAGATCCAAGCTGCAGTTGCCGCATTTGAAGATGACTGCTTAACAATCGATGACTTACTTTCAGTCAACGATAACGTTAACGACGTACTAAAAACGGTTATTAAGAAGGAAATGTTACTTCAATTTAAAGTAGAGAACGTTCAGCGATTATTTGACACTGTTGAGGATTGTTAAGCTTATTTAATAACAGGAAAGGAGGAGAGAGCACATGTCAATCATTGTAGTTCCGACTGATTTCGCAACTGTACAAGATGCAATCGATGATCCGGGCACGATGGCAGGAGATACAATTGAGATTTTAGTCGGAACATTTGCAGGTTTTAATGTTACTGTCGATCGATTGAAAATAGTTGGTTGCGGTATTGGTAAGACAATTATCAATGGAACATCAGGTGCTGGAACTTCGGGTGTCTCTGTCTCTGCGATACAAACACATTTAGAAGGGTTTACCGTGCAAGGGTTTAATAGTGGAAATGGTGTCGAAATTAATTCTGCAAACAACGTGATCCAAGAAGTTGAATCAAGCTTTAATAACGTTGGTTTTGCTGTTTTGGCAAATGATAATTTTCTCACGAAAAATAGTGCGACATTTAATCAGTCTACTGGATTTGATGTGGAAAGCTCATTCAATTGTTTAGTTGAAAACATTAGTACGAATAATATAGATGGATTCGTCATGTTTGATTCTGAAAATACGTTAGTTGAAAATTTAGCGAAAAATAATCGTGGTGCAGGGTTTTTATTAGAGATTGATGCGAATGAAAATACGTTACAAGGAAATTCCGCCATTAAAAATGACGTTGGAATCGATATTAATTCAGATGATAATAAGGTTAAAGACAATAAAACTTGTGATAACACATCAGTTGGTATTCGCTTAATTGGTCCAGAAGGCTCTCCAAGTGGTAATGATGTCGATTCGAATGTCGTCCGTAAAAACGGTACAGTAGGTGGGTTAAATAATGCTGGTATCTTCGTTGTAGCAGGTTCAGGTACGAATGGAGCGAATACGATTCGTTTTAATAAGGCTACAGGAAACAACGATTTGGACATTGAAGCACAAGGTGGGATTGGAAACAATAATTACGATGGGAATAAATGTGATATTAGTGATCCAAATACGATTTGTATGTAGTTTAATCGTTTACTAATGAGTGAATGAATATAAGTCGCGATATCTTAAGCAATCGTACGTGTTTAAGGTGACGATTGCTTTATTTTTAGAGAAATAGGTTTAATCAGTGAACTTGTTAATTATAACTTCCGATTTACAATTAACAATAGTTGATAGTATTAATACACGTTACATTTTCATTTCTACATATCATTAAAGACAAAGGTGTTGCTGGATGAGGGATTTTAATAGCAAATGACACTGTAACTATAACAAATGTGAGAGTAGTGACCTAGATAATCTGTGTCGTAGAAACATGGAAAACACTCCTTGATTAAGGAGTGTTTTTTGATGTGGTAATAGGTGTTATAACTATTGTTAGGTTTTTTGAGCGGCTGAAATAGCTTGATTGACTTCATTAATGAATGGCAGCTGGCAGTGAACTGAAATCAGTCTGACTGTATCATGTACATAATCCAGGAGGTAAACTGTTCTCGCATTTGTTGCCATCAAATGTGTTATTTGTGTTGGCAGGTGGGGGTGCTTCAATATCATTTGGAGTATTATTTTTCAATTTGTTGAAACGAATCGTATTGTTTTGTGCAAAAGTATCACTAACCAAAATCCCTGATCCTGTACCACTCATACCATTGTTACGGATGATGTTTGAATCGATCACACTGAAGTCATTTTGTACGAAAATGCCACTGTTCCCGTTATTACAGACTAAGTTTTCAATGATATTATTAAATGGGCCCGTTGGATTACTAATCCCATCACTTCCATTTTTAAGAAGACTGTTGTTGAAAAGGATATTCATACTATCACCACTAGAGCTAAGTGCGAGTCCGTTGGTAGAATTTCCCTTTGTAACGTTGGAAATGAATTTGTTATTCGTAGTTGAAATATCAAATCCATCATCTTTGTTTTGAAAACTATTACAACGAATCATACAGTTATTAGCTGCTTGAAAACCAGTAGCGAGTCCATCTTGTTCATTAAATGAGGCGTTACATTGAATGATGAGATTATGATCCCCTCCAGCGAATCCTAGAAAAGAAAACCCATCAGTACCATTGAAATTTGATTCTAACTGATTGAGCACATTATTGTTGGAATTCACTCGTATACCGATTTCAGGAAAACCTTGAACGGTAAACCTTTCTAAAATTGTTTGATCTGCATTCAAAACGACTCCGTCATTTCCTGATCCTGGAACACCTGATATTATCGTCTTTCCTACTCCACATCCAAATATCTTCAACCGTTCCTTCGTCACATCAAAGCCATCAAATGTACCTGCTAAAATTTGAATGCTATCGCCTTCGTTTGCAGCCGTAATAGCATCTTGCACAGTAGCTGCATCAGTCGGTACAACGATTAATGACAATATTTTCACTCCTTTCTTTTGGACATACTACAGCATATGTATGCATAATGAACGACGCTTGTTGATATGACTAGTTATCTTGAAAAAATAAAAAAAGGCTAAGTGTAGCAGGAACACTTAGCCCTTACATTGGCACGAACAAATCTTATGAAAGGTGATTTTTTTGAGAATGTAGCACCAACGGAATACCAGTTAAGTATTCACTAATATAGTATGTTATGCCTTTCGTTTAGGATTGGGTGTTTGTCTTTGTTGTTTTATGAGTTTTAGTTAAAGGTGTGAACGTTAGTGATAAGTATTAAGCTATTGATATAAAAAAAGGAATTACATAATAAGAAGGAGAAATTATAGGGGTAAGTAATATATAGAAGGGGGCGAGTTTGCCACTGGAGATATTGCCGCAGTAGGTATAAGATTATGACTGTACTAAAAGACATAACAAAAGCACTTGTTTATTTCGGGGAATTGGTTTTAGCATTTCATATTGTCATATATAGTTTTCTTTTTCATTTTACACACTAAATGAATATACTAATCATTGATCATGGTGAGGATTATTTTAAATTACCAATATTTTTATCATTATCAATTATCGTTTTACTTGGGTGTATTCAATATTTATACATCAGATTTTCTCCAGGTGGGAAAACGTTATTTAAGATCAAAGCGATTATTTACACATTTAGTTATGGCTTCACAGTCTTATTATGTGGATTTTGGTTGTTGTTAAGTTCAATGATGTTTCATAAAGAGTTACTCAGCAATTTAATGCTAATACTGCTCGTACTGTTAGTATCTGCGTTTATCCTAGTAACGACAGTAATAAAATATAAAAAAATATCAGAATAAATCGTCCTGACTGTTCGGATTCATACAGTCTAGTTAGCTCTAAATCTTTTAAATTTGTTAATAGGGGGAAGTTGTATGCCGTATATTAATCTACAAATTACAAAGGGTGCTACTCGTGAGCAGAAAGAGCAAATCGTGAAAGAATTTACTGCAACTCTCGTAAATGTGTTAGACAAAAAACCTGAACAAACACACATTGTAATTCAAGAAATTGAAGAAGCTGATTGGGGATTTTCAGGTATGTTAACAGATGACTTTCGAAAAAATGAACGACAATAATGTGTAGACTTGTTTGAAGTATTTTACAGGTGATTTAGATTAGCAGTTATTATTTATAATTCAATACGAATAAGCTCTCCATTTATAATATGGAGGGCTTATTTGTATGAGAAAATTGTTCGACAAATAATCTAAATGTATTAGATCGAAAAAAACGTTACTAACAATAGTAAAATTATCGTTTTCTCACAAGTTAACTGATGATTTAACTGCTCATTTTATAATGTTTTGATTAGCAATCTCCTTACGATAATAAACTTAGGAATATTTTGGAACTTTCAAAATACATATCATTATGTGTTTCAACATAATGGAGTAGGGAGGATGGGAAATGAAACAGAGACTATCATTGTTTTTCATACTCTTATTTGTCCCCTTATTCAATTTCTCTGAAGCAAAGGTGCTTGAACAAGATGAAAGCAATCATTCGTTAAGTGCGGCAAAGCTACAAAAGCAAAAGGTAGATGCAGAAACGAACATCAAAATTATAAGCTTTAACGTTCTAGCTAATCGTTCAACATGGAGTGAACGTAGTAATGGAATTATTGATAAAATAAGAGATTTAAATCCAGATATTGCAGGGTTGCAAGAAACGATGTCTACTCAGAGAAGGGATATTTCCAACGCATTAACAGATGAGTACCAATTAGTCGAATTTGATATTCCTGTTACGTATGGCAATCCAATTTTACTAAAAAAAGATCGGTTTGACATCTTAGGATCAGGGTTTGTTGATGCGGCTGAATGTGGAAATACTCGTTATATCACGTGGTTACTATTAAGAGATAAATCCTCGAATAAAGAATTTCATTTCTATAACAATCATTTCTGTGTTAGATCCTCTTCAAATTCCAGCCAAGCAGAGCATGTTATTGAATTAGCCGAGTTAATTGAACAGCATCAAACGACATCAAGTAGTGGCACAACAGCTATTGTTGTAGGTGATTTTAACGCGACGAGAAATCGAACAATCATGCGTTACTTACTTGATGAAGGTACGATAACTGGACAATTAAGTCCAGTTCAATTAGTTGATACGTGGGAGGTTGTTTACCCCAATATGTCCAAACCATCAACGACAGAACGTGATGCAGCGATCGATTGGATTCTAACAATCCCAGAAGAAACGATAATTGATGCGAGTGTTGATGATTCAGAAGGGTTTTCGGATCATCATCCAGTGACAGCAACGTTTCAGTTTTAGAATGATGAAAAAGTGTGTTTAAATCAAGTAACCTATTAAATGAAGTAGCGGTAATAAGGACTTACCTTTCAGAATAAAGTTTACAATGGAGCTAATGAGAAAGAGGATGTCCCAATCATAGATGATGTTGATGAGATAACAATTGAGACGTGTTAGTTTAATTATATCAATCTAATGTTCTATGAGAGTTATTTTGCTCCTACAAACTATCATAAAGAGGTGTTCCGATTGAGTAACGACAAATGGAATAAGGCGAGCATATTTGGAACTGAACCTTTGGAGTTTGGCTATGATTTTCATAATAAAGATTTGTTCGATTGTTATTGTAAACAAACACCTTGTATATGTGAGTATAATTATTTAAAGTGGAATGAAATTCCGTATGCTGGTGAAAAAACCCCTCCAACAAACCCTGAAGATCCACTTGCAGGGTCATGGACAATGTATAATATCAAACGTTGTCGTAGTCTATTTTTCACTAAACCTGGTGGGGAACCGATCTATTTTACAATTCTTAACCCTAATTATATTGATTTTGAGAAAGAACTAGATGTTGTTCTTGAGACGCGTGAACATTTGGATGCTTCCGAAAAAATTATTGCTCGTTACTGGGGAACGGGTGTAGCAACAAAACAATGGACACCTATTATCGATCGATTAATTGATACTTATGGGGTCACCGCGTCAAGGGCTGGTAGAATATTAGCGGCGGTGCAAAGTGCAATTAATGATACGTTTGTTATCACGTGGTACTATAAGTTTCTGTGGCTCGTTGCAAGACCAAATCAATATGACCGTGATTTAGCAACAGTTCTATGTACACCGAGACATCCAACTTATCCATCAGGTCATGCGGCGGTTGCTGGATGTGCAGCAGAAATGTTGACATACTTTTTCCCAGGTGAAGCCACTCGATTAGATGAATTAGCTGAACAATGTGCAGTATCACGTTTGTATGCACTTGTTCATTTCCCAATTGACAATAGTGAAGGACTAAGCTTAGGAAGGCAAGTTGCCAAAGTTGCAATCAATAAGCTAAGACAAGAAGTTAATTCACAAGGAGATCCGATTGATACACCGTTTGAAGAGAATTTAATGGCTGATATCCCTCCTGAACCATATCCAGTCGGACAAACGATTCCATTTGATTTTGATACGACATGTACATCGTTGATTCTCCCAGATGATTGTTAGAAAAATGAACCTAACTATTGATAATAGTTAGGTTCATTTTAATTGAGTATAATGACAGTACATACTATGTACTATCATTATGTGCCACAGTACGTTTGATAAGCTTGTGTTGATGGCGGTGGTGGTGTACAGTATTTAGCCTGTTCTGGGGTATGAGAATATGGTTTTGACATCATATTAAGTAGCTGCTCCATCACACTATAGTCATCTCGTTCAACTGCGGCTTCTAGTGCAGCTTCAACTCGATGGTTTCGAGGAATTACAGCAGGATTATTATTTTTCATTAACTCACGTACTGTCATTTCTGATTCTGATTGTCTGCTTAGTCGTGCTTGCCACATCTCATTCCACTTCGTAAATTCTTCACTTTCAAATAGTGGGGCATTTTCAAAAGTACCAAAGGTTAATGCACGGAACGTGTTCGTATAATCAGCACGATATTTTTTCATCAGGTTAAGAAGATCTTGAATAAGTGTTTCATCTTCTTGCTCTTCGTTAAATAAACCGAGCTTTGCTCTCATTCCTACAAGCCAATGATTCATAAACAGTTCGTTATAGTCTGAAAGTGCATCCTCTGCCAGTTTAATCGCTTCATCTTGATTGTCATGTAGTAGTGGCAACAACGTTTCTGCAAACCTGCTAAGATTCCAGCCACCAATTCCCGGTTGATTACCATAGGAATAACGACCTTGAATGTCGATAGAGCTGAATACTGTTGCTGGATCATACACATCCATAAACGCACATGGTCCATAGTCAATTGTTTCACCGCTTATCGTCATGTTATCAGTGTTCATTACACCATGGATAAAGCCGACCAACTGCCATTTTGCAATCAGTGAAGCCTGCGTCTTAATCACTTCATGAAGAAGGGATAAATATTGATTCTCGTCAGCTGCAACATCTGGATAATGACGTTTGATAGTATAATCTGCTAAGGCTTGTAGCTCTTGCTTTGATGTGAATCTTGCAGCATATTGAAATGTACCAACTCGTAGATGACTAGCAGCTACACGGGTTAGAATTGCTCCAGGAAGTTCAGTTTCACGGAAGATAGATTCACCTGTTGTCACTACAGCTAAACTACGAGTAGTCGGTATACGAAGAGCATACATTGCTTCACTGATAATGTATTCACGAAGCATTGGTCCAAGTGCAGCTCGACCGTCACCACCGCGTGAATATGGTGTGTTACCTGAACCTTTGAGCTGAATATCGACACGATTACCATCAGGAGTGATATGTTCGCCGAGAAGTATTGCCCGACCATCCCCTAACATGTTAAAGTGCCCAAATTGATGACCAGCATACGCTTGAGCTAGTGGTGAAGAATCATCAAGAATGAGGTTACCTGCAAGCACAGCTACACTATCTTCACTCTGCAAATCGTGAGCATTTAAGCCAAGTGATGCTGCAACATGGTCATTGAGTATAATTAATTTTGGTAATTGTACAGGGGTTGGGTTAAGGTTAGAGAAAAATAAATTCGGTAGACGCGCATAGCTGTTATCTAAGTTCCATCCTGTTTCTCTTTTAATTGTCATCGTAACTCCTTTTAGATAATTAGTTTATAGTTGTTGTAATATGTCTAACTAGCAAGAGATAGGGCATGTTTCCATTCACCACGTTTTTACTGACGCTATGATTCCCGTTTTATAACGAAAGAGAAGGGGATAAAGGAAACGCCACAAATGAATGTTTTATTTTATTTTATTATAACCTTATCGAATGTTTAATCCATTATTTCGCTTTTTCACTAATAGCATTGTGATGACGTTATGTCATTTCGACAATAAAGAGCAGCTCACTTTCCCATATAAGAAAATGAGCTGCTCTTTGTTTACTCAATCATTTCAAGATCTTTTAATACAGCGTAACCGTTGTATTCTTTTAAGTGAGCGATGATATTTCCTCTTCTTGCTGCGTCTTCAAGTTGCTTTCCAGTGTTTTCTTCTACATAATATCTTTCGATTGGGATATCAATTGTTAATTTGTCATTTGAACCTACAAAGGTTCGTAAGTTTCCTTTCACATACGCCCCAGTTGAAGGTTTTTGTTCAGACACAACCTTCACTTGATGAACGTCATCAACTTCCTCTAACACGATATACACGGGTATTGTACGTTCATTGCCTTCATATACAAAATGTTGATTCGTGTTTTTGTTTGTGTTTGCAGTGAATTTGTTTGCTAGAGATTGATCGAATTGATCAAAGCCAACGCTCTCAATTTCAAAGTCTAGGATGACGTAATCACCATAAAAGAGATCACGAGGGTCAAGAGGTACAGTTTTTAATTTGATCTCTTCACCTAGGTATGTAGCTTGTAGTGGTTTTATCGTCATGCTTAACAATACGATAACAGGGATGCACAAAGCTAATAAGAAATATTTACGCTTCTTCACGCTTCATGACCTCCTTCTTCCGTGTTCGTTCAATCCATAGTGCTAAACCGATTAACAGCACACCACCAGTAAAGAAAGCAATCGATTTGTTGATGAAAGCTAACGATAAGTCAACATAGAACCTTAAGATTAAAGCACAGAAAATGGTGATATGAATGAGTTTTCCTTGTTTAACATAGTACAGGTTATATAGAACATACAGAATAGAAAAGATGATGGCGATCTTATCACCTGTAGCTTCAAACATATACGTCCAAACATGAGGGAATGTTAATGCAAACCCTGTAATAATTTGAAGAATCATTCCGACGTTCTTCATCGGTAATCGATAATCTGATACTTGAATATATGTTAATGTTATCCCGATTATAAAGAATATGAGTACCGTTAGCGTGAATGCATCAACACCAATAAAGTAGTCTAAGGCTAATCCAATCATCTCTAGTGAAAAGAATAGGTTCACAACGAATATTGGTACTGACTTATTCATTAACTTATGACCAAAGAAAAATAGTGCTGGTATGATGACAATCAATTCAAATGGGAATCTATCCATCTCTAATGGGCGGAACATTACATGAATTTGAACAAACTCATATAACACAAATATGTTTGTAAATAACAAGAACTTTGAACTTTTCATTACATAATGATTAAAAGCGAACATCAACGGTATGATCGCTAGTAGCACATAAGCGCCATTATGATCAACAAACATATATTGCATATGCAAAAATAAGTAAATCAAGAGCACACCTATTAATTTTAACACTTGATCTTTCAGGTAAAATCCTAACGGTAATACACCGATCCCCCAGAATAGAAATGCTGTTTGCATTTCACCACCTAAATGAAACAACTGACCGATGTAAATAATCTCCGCTCCATAAGCGAATGCCCCGATGTAATAAAATACTCTTGATAGATTCTTATTTCTAGTTTCATATCGAAAACCAGCCAAATAGAAACCTATCAACAAAGCTAACAGTAGCACAAATTTTGTAACGCTCGTAAGTGCAGACCAGTTACTGGCGACAAAGCTAAGTATACTTAAGCCAATTAAGATAGCTCCTATACTTAAAATAATACTCATAGGGTTTACATTTTTCTTCTCAGAAGCTGTTCCATTATTAATCACGTAGTTAGACATTAATTCTTTTGTTTGACCAGGTTGTAACTTACCATTCTCCTCCAAAGTGGTTAACTCTTTTTTTAGAAAATGATAGTAGACATGCGACAGGTTACGCTTCACGAATAACTCCTCCCCCTACTATTAGACATAAAAGGAGCACTGTTGAATCTATGTTGTGCTCCTTCTTTATCCTCACTGTTGGTTAGTTGATACGTGCTAATATTAATTATAATCGTAACATATGGAAAGTATATTTAATATATAACCAATACCCTAACTAAGCTTATATATTATAAGTATGTAATACTTGAATTCTGTAGTAAGCTAGATTACTTCATATATTGGCTCGGTGTTTGATGATACACTTTCTTAAAAGATCGATTGAACGTACTAATTGAGCGGTAACCGACTTCATATGCTACTTGTGTAATGTCATAGGAGTGTTTGTTCAATAGATGTGTTGCTTGCTCTAATCGAACACGATGAATGTATTCATTTGGGGTCATCCCAACGCTTGCTGAAAAAATACGGTGCAAGTGATACTTACTCATATTCATCTGTAGAGCGAGCGTATCTAACGTTATATCGTTCTGATAATGTGTTCGAATATACTCTTTTATCGTGTCTACAATTGGTGTAGCGAGATTAGAAGTTTCTCGTTTAGATGCATTCCAACGTTTCGTATGTGAACCAATTGTTTCATCTAAAATGATATACGTTAGTTCTTCTTCTAAATTTGAGGCAACATCCAATCCGTTGAAGGCTACGTTTTGCATAATGGTTCTTGCCTTATTTAAGATCTTTTGAGAGGTTGGTTGAATGTAAGCAAAGTCAATTGAATGAAGGGTTTCGCCAGTTTGCTTTTGATAAGTACGTTTTATAATATCTTCATAGAAACTTACGAGCATGATTTCCTTCCGTTCCTGATGTGCTTCATGCTGATGGATATCACCAGGTGGTACGAGCAGTGATTGAGTTTTTTTAAGTTTTTGTGTTTTATGATTATGATATGTTAACAGTTCACCAGATAGGGGAATGCTAAGCTGAAAATGGTCATGTGTATGTGTTTCGTCTGCTTCGCCAGTTTGTAAGTCAAATAGTAACATTCCTGTATAGTCTAGATTGACGGTAATCTCCATCAATTATCCTCCTTCCGCAAGATTTGCCTATGATTGAGCAAGAAATGCAGAGTGTTTCGTTTCGATCTCCGATAAACTGTTGCTATTCTTTTACAGAAATGGAGATGAAACAGCATGAAAGCTTATTTTAACAAATTTCATAAGGTTGTGTGGATTCAGGCGGTTGGGCATGCCATCACTTCATTTGTATGGATCATCCTCCTACCGTTTCTCACCTTATACATGTACGATCAATTCGGTGAAAATATCATATTGACGACACTAGTAATTGGGGTGCAGCCTTTTACAGAAATCGTATTGACGTTTTCGATCGGAAAGTGGATTGATCGATTTGGTAGAAGACCAATTCTATTATGGTCATTGCTTATTCAAGTAATCGCGATAGCGGGTTTCGCCTTAGCTAGTCATGTGTGGTTATTTGTATTATGCGCTTTCTTGAACGGTCTTGGACGGTTCGCTTATATTCCAATATCAAGAGCGCAAATATCGGATACCGTTCACCCTGAAAAACAAGCAGAAACATTTGCGCTATTAAGTACAGCCTCTAGTATCGGTTCTCTAGGTGGGCCGATTGTAGGTGCGATACTGTTTCAATTGAATCCGCAAGTATTATTCATCGTAATGGCTGTATTACTCGTGTTGTACTTTATTATGGCGCTAAAATTTTTGCCTGAATCTAATCCGATAACGAACACGAATGAACCCGTGTATAAGTTAAGAGCTAACGATTATAAGATGATCGTTTGGTTAGTCGTTGGCATGCTACCGATCAGTTTCTTCCATTCCCAAATGGAAACGAATTGGCCCTTATATTTGAAGGAATATATGGTCAATTATTTGTTCGTATTCTCGTTGTTGGAAACGATTGGTACAGTAATCTTTATCGTATTAGAAGTTGTTTTAGTCAATCGAACGAGTAAATATTCTCGTTTCCGTATTATTCAAGCAGGTTATTTCTTATATGCCTTCGCCTCGTTAGGATTTGGGTTTTCTAATCACATAGTAGGGTTAATTGTATCACAAGTATTGTTATGCTTGGGAGCGATTGTGATACTGAACCATATGCAAGTAATAATAAGTACATTGGCCCCAAAAGAACATAAGGGGAGGTACTTTGCCTTGTTTGGTTTGCATTGGGATATTTCGAGGTCAACAGGTCCATTGTTAGGTGGTTCGATTCTTGCTTTAGTTGGAGGAAAAGGTTTATTCCTTATCACTTTCTTGCTTCTTATTCTAGGTGTGATTAGTCAGACGAAAGCAATTCAGTCGATAGATAGAAAAACGAATGTAGTTATTGAAAGTCGCTCAGCATTAGTTGAGGAATAAACAAAATAACTTGTAAAATTGTAACAAAATTAATGATAGTGACATGACTTAAATTAACATAATTTGTTATAATTAACTTATGTTGTATCCGTTGGAGGTGTAAAGATGGACGGTGTATTTTGGATTACAATGTTCGTTGGTTTGTTAACAGTTGGCTCTTGGATTTGGTACTATGCTTCATTGGGTAAAAGAATTTCATCAGAAGAAAAAGAAGCTAATAGAGACTTAACCTATGAAATCAATCCGTTTACAGGTTCGTCAAAACATACGAATGGAAATAAAAAGGTATAAGAAGAGCATTTGAAAATTTCAAATGCTCTTTCTTTCTGTAGTAAGGGGTGTGAACTGTTTTATATTTAATTTTTCTATAAACGAATAAAGGATATTTAGGGGGTAAGATATTGAAATATTTAGCTTATAGCTTCTTGGGGATAGCATATTTATTAACTATGAATCAAATAACTTTGATTTTCAAAGAGATGTATAACGATACATTCCAACTATTTCCAAACATGTACTTTGCAGTATTGTTATATCTTCCATTAGGAATATACCTTGGAATTCCGAGTTTATACAAAAAAATAAAAAGGGATGGGAAATGGAAAATAAATCATTCTTTACTTGTTTTTGTAACTCTACCAATGGTAATAATAGCTTTTTTCTATCCACTGATTTTTAGCTTACCGTTACCATCTCATTTTAAGATTCCTAAATTATTTATAGGTGCTCACGATGAGTTACGTTTGGGGATGGTAGTAGCAGGTTATTCACTGATTAAATCTTTCAATATCTTACCCCCTA
>NZ_MJEH01000008.1 GCF_001742425.1 Bacillus solimangrovi | reverse complement strand
AAAATGGAGGTAAATAGAATGTATGTATATAGTTTTCAATATTTCAGCATTATCTTCTATTGATTATTTGCATAACGGTCTAACAGTTTTTTCTTATGAGATTGAAAGATTTCTTCTAATGGGATTTCATATTTATTAGCAATGACAATTAAATTGCCGAGTACATCACCTAATTCTTCTGTTAACTCTTGTTTGTTTTCTTCATATGAAAATTGTAATTCATCTGGTCTGTCTCTACCAATTTCAAGAGCTCTTATCGCTCGGGCAACTTCACCCGTTTCTTCTGCTAAAAAACCGATACGTATAAAAATATCTAGTTCAGACCAGCCTCTACTTTCATAATATTTTTTAACCCATTGTTGAAACTCTGTAACATCCATTCTATTTACCTCCATTTTTTGTTATCGTTTTTATGCTTATCAAATAAAGTTTTTGCCTTTTTAGGTAGACAAACTACTTATGTGGGATGTGCAAGCATCCTTACTTAAAGAAAGCTTGATCGAATCATTTTCAAGTTTAACAAAGTTATTTTAGTTTTGTATAATAATATAGAAACAATCTAGGAGGTGCTCGTATGAAGAGTTTAGCAGTTTTTTGTGGTTCAAGTAGTGGCGCATCTGATGTCTATGTTGAAGGTGCAAAGAAATTAGGAAAAGAACTTGTAAAACAAAATATATCACTCGTATATGGTGGATCGAGTGTGGGTGTTATGGGTGCTGTTGCTGATGCAGTATTAAATGAAGGTGGACATGTAATAGGTGTTATGCCAAGCTTCCTAGATAAAAGGGAAATTGCTCATAAGAACTTATCGGAGTTAATCATCGTACAATCTATGCATGAGAGAAAGGCGAAGATGGCAGAGCTATCAGATGGGTTTATCGTGTTGCCTGGAGGACCAGGAACAATGGAAGAATTTTTCGAAATTTTCACATGGGCGCAATTAGGACTTCATCAAAAGCCGTGCGGATTCTTAAACATTAATCATTATTATGATCCACTCATTGAATTCTTTAACCATATGTTAAAAGAGCAATTCATTCATGATAAGTACCTTGAGATGGCGTTGGTTGATGAAGAACCAGTTGAGTTACTTAAGAAATTCAGCACATATCAAGCTCCAACTGTAAAAACATATTTGACTGATGACCAGACGTAATCATAAGTGCATTAAGTTGATAAGAGTCACACTTCGTAACTTAAGAAAGTCAATGAAATTTCATGTTTCCAACTTAGATACCGAACTTAAATCTTACAATATTATGTGTTGTGTGGCTTATTTTACACAAATAGAGAAAAATTAGATATTATCATAATGTAGAAAGTTTTATATGTATTAATCATATGGTAATTGTTTAGCTAACCATCAGTAGGGGATGAAGAAGCTCCTACTGATGGAACTCTCACTTTATTGTAGGAGCGGGTTATCTTGTTAACAACAATTAAGCTTAATGAAGTATTCGAAGACTTAGAAGTGTTATCGAGTTTATCCTTACGAGAGCGGAAAGAGATTGAAAAACACCTTTACTATAGGAAATATAAAAAAGGACAAATGCTTTTTATTGAAGGTGATCCACGAGAGAAACTCTACTGTATCTTGAGTGGATATGTAAAAACGGAGAAAGTGAATATGAATGTGACGACACGATTTAATTCTTTTTTAAAACCGACTACGTTCTTCCCTTATATAGGGCTTTTTTCGAATGATTACTACAAATATTCAGCAGAAGCATTTACAGACCTTGAAGTATTATACATACCAACCTTATATGCTGAAGAGCTCTTCAAGAAAGATAAACATATTTTACTTCAAATCGTAAAGTGTGTAACAAAGAAAATTGAGATGTTAGAGCATCGGCTTCAAACTGTTACTGATTCACACGCAAAAAATAGAGTAACACAATTTCTTGGTTATTTAGTTGAGGACCTAGGCGAAATAGAGGAGGAGATTCTCCTAATCCCTTGTCCGATTACGACATTAGAAGTAGCGAAATTTACTGGTACTTCTAGAGAGACGGTTAGTCATGTACTTAACGACTTGAAAAAGGATGGTAGGTTAGCGGTTACAAATAAACACTTTATCATCAAAGATCCATCGTACTTCTTAGCTGCTATTTTATAAGGAAGAGATGAGTTAGAAGAGAATAAAACAGTAACAAAGAGGATGTTCCCCTCTGTTACTGATTATCATTTTTATCTTTTATTAACAATACATCAACTTCTTTTCAGATTGTGTAATTTGAGTACCAATATTTCCTTCAAATGCCTCTACAGCATGGTCGAGAGAAGTAATAATCGCCTTTCGACCTGGTTTTGAATTAACAAACTTTAATGCTGCTTCAATTTTGGGTAACATACTTCCTTCCGCAAATTGCCCCTCTTTAATGTATTTATCCGCTTCTTCAACAGTTAGGTGGTGAAGGTTTATTTGATCTTTCGTTTTGTAATTAATTGCAACGTGATCAACAGTTGTAAGAATTAAGAGAATATTTGCGTTAATAAGCTCAGCAAGTTTTTCAGAAACGAAATCTTTATCTATAACCGCCTCTTTGCCTACTAATATTCCATTCTCATCGATAACAGGAATACCACCGCCACCACCAGCAATAACGACATAATGATTATCAACTAACGTTTCAATTATGTTCTTCTCTATTATGTCAATTGGTTTGGGTGAGGCAACGACTCGCCGAAATCCTCTTCCTGCATCCTCTCTTATGTCGTAGCCTTTAGTTTTCTCTAATTCGATAGCCTCCTGTTCGTTATAGAAGGGACCTATAGGTTTTGTAAGGTTAGTAAAAGCTTCGTCATTTTTATCGACTAATACTTGAGAAACGATAGTAGCGACATCTTTATGAATGTTTTCTTGTTTGAATACATCTAACAATGCATTTTGCATCCAATAACCAATCATCCCTTGGCTCATCGCTCCGCACGTATCTAATGGCATAGCGGGTAGCTGTTCACTATCGTTTAATTGTTGTTGTAACAAAATATTTCCAACCTGAGGTCCGTTTCCATGTGTAATGACGACCTCATAATCTTTATCAAAAAGATGAGCTAATTGTTTGGCTGTATGATAACACGCTTGTCGCTGCTCTTCATCACTTCTTCTATTTCCTGCTTGAATTGCGTTGCCACCTAATGAAACGACTACTTTTTGTTTTTTCATACATGATCACCTCGTTATAAAGTGAAATTTCCATCAGTAATTGCTTCTTATATAAGTACTGAAATACTAATAAACACCATAACCATAGCTGAAAGTGCAATTAACATTTTCCACATATACTTGAAGTATATTTCATAAGGGACTTTTGCAATTGCTAGTGCTCCCATGATAACAGCAGAAGTTGGTGTAATGAGATTAATTACGCCTGAAGCAGATTGAAACGCTGTAATAACAATATGTCGGTCTACCCCTGTGAAATCTGCTAATGGAGCCATTATTGGCATAGATAACGTCGCAAGCCCTGATGTTGATGGTACAAGGAAAGAGAGTGGAAGATAGAATAGAAATGCTAAGTTTGCAAAAGCTGTCGGTCCTAAGTCTGCTAACATTTCTTCTCCCCAATGCAACACTGTTGCGGTCATTCCACCATCGTTCATAACAACTGTAATACCTCTAGAAACGCCTATGATTAACGCAACTCCTAGCAGGTCTTTTGCTCCTTCAACAAATGTAGTTGTGAAATTCTCTTCTCCCATTTTATAAATGTAACCAATAATGAGCGAAGATACGAGGAACAACAGCGTTAATTCACCGAACCACCAGTCACCAAGTGGGATAATACTACCTAATAATTTTCCTACTAACGGTATGCCTAAAATCATATTATTGAAATCTTCGAAAAATGTAATGTTGAATTTCCATGCCCAAGGAATAACCCCGAGTACCATGATGACAAATGTTATTCCAAATACCCACAGCACTGCTTTTCGTTGCTTCGTTAATTCGACAACTTCCATTTCATCTTTACCTTTTAGAAAAGTGTCTTTATGTGTTTGATGTAAATGAGCAACTAAAGATGTACTAGGATCTTCTTTAACTCTTTTCGCATATTTCATAACGAATAGAATCCCAATTAGTAATCCAACTATGAGAATTAAAACCCTAAGTAGGATGCCTTCACCGATAGATATTCCTGCAAAACCAGAAGCGATTCCCGTCGCAAATGGGTTAACGGTAGAACCTAGAACACCTATTCCAGCACCAACTGCAATGATTAATACAGCGGTTAAAGCATCAAAGCCAGCTGCAAGAATGATTGGAATGATCAAGGGATAGAAAGCGATCGTCTCTTCAGCCATTCCGTAAGTTGTCCCACCTAATGCAAAACACGTCATTAAGATTGGAATCATAATATTCTCTCGCCCTTTTAACTTACGAACAATGTTCCCAATTCCAGCTTCTACTGCACCAGTTTTCATAACAACTCCTAAAAAACCACCGATGACGATGACGAACAATGCGATGTCCTGAGCATCAAAAAAACCTTTTATAGGTGCATACAAGACTTCCCATATTCCTTGTGGTGTTTGTTCAGCTGAACTATACGTTCCTGGTATCGGTTCTAGCTTTGAAGCATCTGGATCAACATAATCATATTGACCAGCTGGAACAATCCAAGTTAATGCTGCAACTACTAATATGATTAAGAATAGAATCGTAAATGCACTAGGCATTTTAAACTTTGATTTCTTCATGACGAAACGCTCCTTTCATCATCACGTTCTTTAAGATGGTGTAAGGAGAAGAGAGAGCTCTCCTTGATAAACAGAGTCTCACTTCACCTTACGTATTCGTTTGCGCACATTATGAAATAGTGGCTGCCATAATTGCTTTAATCGTATGCATGCGATTTTCTGCTTGATCAAATACGAAAGAGTGGCGGCTTTGGAATACTTCATCTGTAACTTCCATTGCTTCTAATCCATATTTCTCATAGATATCTTTTCCGATAATTGTAGTTGTATCATGAAAAGCAGGGAGGCAATGTAAAAAGATGACGTCTTCATTTTCTGTCTTTTTAATCATCTCCATGTTAACTTGATATGGTTTTAATAATTCGATTCTTTCCGCAAACTTGTCTTCTTCTCCCATTGATACCCAAACATCTGTATACAGGACATCAGCCCCTTTTACAGCTTCGTCTACATTATCAGTAATCATAATCTCACAATTGTTTTCTTTAGCGTATTGTTTCGCTAATGTTGCAATTTCTTGATTTGGATACAATGATTCAGGTGCAGCAATTCGAACATTCACACCTAGTTTACTTCCTACAATTAGTAAGCTGTTCGCAACATTGTTTCGTCCATCTCCAACGTAAACGACTGTTAATCCTGTCAAATCTCCTTTTTGTTCTTTTATCGTTAAATAGTCGGCAAGCGCTTGGGTTGGATGATACATGTCAGTTAATCCATTCCAAACAGGTACACCTGAATGTTCTGCTAGTTGTTGTACAGTCTCTTGGCTATAGCCACGAAATTCAATTCCATCAAACATTCTCCCTAAAACTTTTGCAGTATCTGCTACAGACTCTTTTTTACCGAGCTGAATATCATTTTTACCTAAATATTCAGGATGAGCTCCTAAATCTGTACAAGCAACAGTGAATGCACAACGTGTTCTTGTTGAAGGCTTTTCAAATAATAGGGCAATGTTTTTGCCTTCCATTAGTTTTTCACGACTTCCTCTTTGTTTCTTTTGTTTCAGATCAGCAGCCAAATCAATGAGATCGTTAATTTCTTCAGCATTGAAATCTATTAACGTTAGTAAGCTACGTCCTTTTAAATTCACTCTGTGTACTGATAATGCCATGACCATCCACTCCCATTCATATTTTTTAGTTGTAAATAATTAAATGTCTTCTCGGTAAATTGGCATACTCATACAGCGAGGACCACCTCGACCTCTTGATAGCTCAGAGCTTTGCACCTCAATTACTTCAATCCCATGATTTCGTAACACTTCGTTTGAAACGTAGTTACGGTCATAAGTAATGACAACACCAGGAGAAATAGCGAGAGTATTTGAGCCATCATTCCATTGTTCCCTTGCTGATGCGATAGGATCTCCACCACCACAAGGTATTAAGATTATTTCGTCTAAGTTTAAAACAGCTTTTAATGCTTCAGAGAAGTTATTTCCCTCTGTTATTTTAACGCGGTTTTCTTGTTCACCTTTTTCTAATGTGAAGATTCTCATATTACCATCAGGACCTTGAATAGCTGGATGAATCGTGAATTTATTATGATCAACCATAGTAAACACAGTATCTAGATGCATAAATGCACGTGACTTAGGAATTTCCACAACTAAAACCTTTGTAAACTGATCTTGATATTTAAATAATTGAATAGCGAGTTGTTCAATCGCTTGAGGGGAAGTACGTGCACTTACTCCGATCGCTAATGTATCTTTACTTAATACAAGTTGATCGCCGCCTTCCATTGCAAACCGATTATCACGTGTGAACCATTTTGGTATTTGATGATTCGCGAATCGTGGATGGTAATTCATAATATAATCCATGAAAATTGATTCTCTTTTTCTAGCTCTTTCTTGCATTCTATTTATAGAAACCCCATTTCCAATTGCAGCAGCAGGGTCTCTAGTAAAATATAAGTTTGGCATCGGATCAAGGTAAAATGGATAATGATCAGACATTAGCTCGTATAAGTGAATTTTCTTCTCAGATGGAATGTCTGTTTTTAAGACACCAGACATCACTTTTTCAACGAGTTCCTTTGTTGAACCTGATAGTAAGTACGCTCGTAGATTTTTCCAAGCTCCATTAATATTTGATTTACTTTCAGTAAGGATTTGATCGACAAACTTTTCACGAATTTCATTTGAATTTAATGCCTCTTCCATTAGTGTGGTCAAGTACAATACTTCAACCCCACGATTTCTAAGCGCATTAGCAAAGTAATCATGCTCTTTTTGAATAGCAGGTAGAAATGGAATATCATCAAACAATAATCGCTTCAAATATTCTGGTGTCAAATTCTCAACTTCTTTTCCAGGTCGGTGAAGAATAACTGTTTTTAGCTCTCCAATTTCTGAAGTAATATGTACTGGATATTTCATTGTGATCGCTCCTTCCAAATGACTGATTATGTTTACAACTATATTGTAAACGGTTGCTCTAGAGTATCGTGCCAGCAGCTAGGCACGTAAGATGTGATGGTTTGCATGGTATATTGTAGTAAAAATATATCGTTTTGTATTTTTATACGTTAAAAAGGAGAAGATAGTTGTTTTGATGTTGATATAATAACTTTAGTTTTGTTTTCAAGTGAATACCGAGCTTATCCATTCTTGGAAAAAATATTAAACATTATTTCTGGACTAATGATTAAAAGGTATTTAGTAGTTTGTAGAGAAAGGATAAATGGAGCTAAACTAAGATAAAAAGAGGGGAAATAATGAACGTACAATTAGAAATCATTACGAGAGAAAATTGGGAGGAAGCACTTGCTCTTAAAGTTAAACAAGAGCAACAGAATTTCGTTCCAACAGTAGCAGTATCATTAGCTAAAGTATATGTGAAACCTGATGGTGACAATGTTGAATATATTCCTTTTGCGATCATTTGTCATGAGCAAATGATAGGATTTATAATGTGTGCTTACATAGAAGATACGACAAATATGTATTGGATCAATGGGTTTATCATTGATGAACAGTTTCAAGGGAGAGGTTACGGAAATGTTGCGTTATCTGAGATGGCAAATTGGATTGTAAATCGTTTTCCAAAATGTGAAGAGATTAGGTTGACTGTTTGTCCAGATAATTATATGGCAAAGAACCTATATAAACAATTTGGATTTCTTGCAACTGACCAAATATTAGGAGGGGAAGAAATGTGGTATCTTCCTATTAAAAGATAACAGTATGAAGAAATTTATATGGATTGATAATTGGTATATTGAGGAACAAGCAGCTTGGTTGTCTCATATGGCGTTACAGGGATGGAAATTAACAAAGATAGGTATGTTCTTCGCAACGTTTGAACATTGTGAACCAAAGCAAATGACTTATCGATTTGATATTTATCAGTTAACTAGTCAATCGAAGATAAAATGGATAGAGTCTTATGAAAAATCAGGTTGGGAGCATGTTGGTTCTCGTGGTGCGGTTCAAATATTTAGAGAAAAAGATAATGTAGAAACTCATGAAGTTCTTTCAGACGGTGAACAATTAGTAAGAACAGTATCCTTATTAAAAAAGGACATCATGTTAAGATGGTTACTCATTCTAATTCAATCGATTGTTGTGGTCGTGATGATGTTCGTAATGTTAACTGGGCCTGTACATATTTTTTTAAACGATAGTTTGATAGCTGTAGTAGGGGTACTATTTATAATGAGTCTTATCCTCTTTAATATGACTCTTGGCTTAATTCATGTATCAAAGTTATTAAAGAAAGTAAAATCAGGATATATATTCGAACGTAAGGTTAACTATAAAAGAAAAAAGAAATGGAAAATAGTAGAGGTTCTAATTATTAGCGTAACACTTGTAATAGGGTTGCTTCTTTTTTTAGACAAATCAATCTTTGCTATGCCACAGGCATGGTTAATTTCGATTCCTGAACAAGAACTGCCAATTGTTTATCTAAAAGATACTATTGATGAATCAAAGTACATTGAAATTATTAATAATGAAGGTAGAGGTGGTTTTTTTACGGAGAAGTCGAGCTTATTAGTCCCTCATTATGATCAAATAATTCAACGAGTAGAAGTACCAAATGTAACTTGGTCTGATAATAGAGGCACATATACACCTGTCATTTTTTCCGAAGGCTATCAAGCTAGAAATGTATGGGTAGCTAAAATGTTAATGAACGCAGTAAAGAAAGAATATATTACTGACAATTATTTTTTTGAATATGATGAAGATAGTGAGTTTGACGAGTTAGTAATTAATAGACGACCATCGAATATTGGTTTTGTTGCTAGAAAGGGAAGGTTTGTATATCAGGTTAAATATTCAGGGATGGAGCCGATTGAACGTATAATAGAACTGACGTTAGAGAAAGTTCCGAGTGAATAAAAGAAAACTTTCATGAGTGGGGTTCAAATCTCTCTTGTGGAGGTTTTTTCTTTGTTATGAAACGAAACAATACAATAACAGTTAATAGTGAAAATATAACCTAAAGGATCATTTTAAAATTTTTTAGAAGTTGCAAGTTGTAAATGTTTTTATAAAATAATAGAGATCGACATAAAAGGATAAAGATGATCGAATGGTGATATTATGTAGAAATAATAACGATATAAACTAGTTTAACGTAAGCCATTTACTATGCAGAATGATAGAGTAAGAGGTGTATTTGTTATCAGCAAAGAAACTACGAACAAGAAGAGCAGAGATCCTTTTTTTGATAATGCAAGATTTATATTAGTTTTTCTAGTTGTATTTGGTCACTTATTGAGTCCTTTTAGAAATGAAAGTGAAATTCTTCACATAGTTTCCAATTTTATCAGTATATTTAGAATGCCTGCACTTATTCTTATGTCAGGTTATTTTTCTAAAAGCTTTTATAAGAAAGGATTCATTCATAAAATTATAGCGAAAACATTAGTACCATATTTTATTTTTGAAATTGTCTATTCATATTACAATTTCGTATTATATGATTATGAATCATTAACGTTCACATTCTTTACTCCTACAATGGGAATGTGGTTTTTATTCAGCATGTTTTGTTGGAATGTCATGTTATTCGTTTTCACCAAAATTAAATATTCAATTTTGGTGAGTTTCTTATTGGGAATCGGAATTGGTCTGTTCGATGATGCCGGATCATATTTAAGTCTTTCAAGAACATTTGTATTTTTTCCATTCTTTTTGATAGGTTATTATTTGAAAGCAGATCATTTTAATTGGATAAAACAAAGATCAGGGAAAATAGTTTCTATTGGTTTGATCATTGGTTGTATCGTTAGCTTAATACTGATAGATCCAGTTGTAATGAGAAAGTTCTTGTTAGGAAAGTATTCATTTGATGCGATTGGTTATACTCCTGTGTTTGGTATGTTTTATAGAGTAATAATTTATATGGTTATGATATGTGGAATCCTTGCTTTCTTACCGTGGGTTCCAAAAAAACAGACGTCCTTTACTCATTTAGGTCAACGAACAGCTTATGTGTTTATTTTGCATTTCTTTTTTATTAAATACGTAGCAACATTGGATTGGTATCTCGATGGAGGTATGTGGAATTTATTGATTATTCCTTTCTTTACCGTGGTTATTTCGTTTGTTTTAAGTTCAAATTATGTCGTTAATCTCACAAAACCGTTAATTGAGGGTAGCGTATTTTCATTTGTAATGAACAAATGGGACTTTTTCGGTTCTTTCAAACCTCAGAAACCATTCCGATACATTTCGACTCTATTACGGACCATATTTAGATAATTCTTTTCATTTACTTTGTGAGAAATCATATGTTTAAGCAACAGAAATAAGAGCATTCTTCACTATGAATGGTGAAGAGTGCTCTTTGTTTATATATGACGACAGAATCATAGTTGAAACAAAATGGCTTAAGTTTTATTAAAAATAGTGGAATTAGAAAGAATAGTGATGTATACTTAGCTCAACAATAAACATTGCGCACAATTTAATTTTGTGAAATTGAAAAGAGGAATAAGTTATGGGATATGAAAGGGTATTATCAAAGTTTGAAGCTGTACCGAGTGATGAAGTGTCACTAATTGAACAAATGGAAGTTATATTGAAAGGGAAGATGGAAAAGACATATGTAAAAGGTAATACAAAAAGGGATGCACATCCAAAACATCTTGCGATCTTAAACGCGGAGTTCACAGTTGAGCCCAATCTACCTCCTGAACTTAAAGTGGGTGTATTTAAAAAAGGAAATACATATCCAGCTGTCATACGAGTGTCCAATGCAAGTGGGAATGTTCAGTCAGACGAGAAACCAGATTTTAGAGGATTTGCAATTAAGTTAACAGGCGTTCAAGGAGAAAAATCACAAGAGACAGATAAAGAAACACAAGATTTTGTATTAATGAGCAATCCAACTATGCCACTAGGTACGGTAAAGCTATTCCATGATGCAGTATACTATAGCATTAAATATTCACCACTCGTCCTATTGCTTAAAATGATGGTGACTGGAAACAGTAAAATTCTAAAACAATTGAAGAATGGGAGAAAGAACCATACATCTCCACTAGATATTCGATATTGGAGTACAACACCATATTTATTTGGAAATGATCGAGCAGTCAAATACTCGTTAGTTCCAACTTCTAACTATAAAAGCACGTTACCTACTCAGTTAACAGACAGTTATTTAACGGATAATATGGAGAAGCATTTGAAAGAAAAAGAAGCGACCTTTGATTTTATGGTTCAACTGTATAAAGATGATCATACGACACCGATTGAAGACGCTGGTGTAGAGTGGAAAGCAGAAGAAGCACCATTTATTAAAGTTGCGACACTAAAAATTCCAAAACAAACATTTAGAAGAGCTGAACGAGATGAGTTATCTGAACAATTATCTTTCTCTCCAGATCATACGTTATTAGAACACCGACCTATAGGTGGCATTAATCGAGCGAGATCAGAGATATATCGTAATTTGTCAAAATTCAGACATGATAGAGATAACAGAGCAATGATGGAACCATCAGGTCCTATTGATGAATAAACAGCAGAAACTTGTAGTAATCAATTTCAATTGTTGATTTTTTTAAGCTAACTCAATTCTGACGAGTCTAGTTAACACATTGGAAAAAAGATAAAAAATAACGCAGAAATATACAATAACAGTTGTATATTTCTGCGTTATTAGACCCTTACATGTAGAATACTACGTTACTGGGATTGGGCAAGGTGGTTCTATCCAAGGTGGTGGGCAAGGATTATAAGTACCCGCTTCAGCCTCAGTTGGTGCAAATGGTATAGTTCCTGCCAATAACCCAAATGACAATACAGAAATGGTAAGGATTTTCTTTATTTTTTTCATATGTATTCACCTCCTCTTCCACTTTAAGTATATTTTTTACATTAAAAGAAAATAACACCAATTTCATTTTTTTATAAATTTAAGTAGGCTATTATTGATCTATTCAACTAACCATCAGTGAAGATGTAGGAAAATATCTACTAATATTACTTTTGTTTAATCGTAGGATTATTCAGAGAAATTAAGATTCAAAAAAGTTTAATGTGAATAGTTTTGCTGAGGCAAATGAATAACCGTTATTAATAACAAATAGCCGAACATTCCAGCACCGAGGTATATAAGCCATGGTAGTGGACTGTTTGGGTAATGACTTAACAAAACAGTACCAGCGTAGGAACCAAAAGTGGCACCTATTGCAAATGATAGCTCAAAAAAACCGAAATAAGCTCCTTGGAACTTTCCGTTTGTAAATTCAGAGATTGCTATATCGGATGAAGGAAGAACAAGAGTTTCTCCAACGGTAAAAAAGACCACACAGAGCAAAAGCCAATAGCTTGATGGAAAGAAGCTAATCATAAATAAGGCAATGCTCATAATCATTATTCCACTCTTAAGTAGTTTAAATGTCTCTACTCTTATGAACAAATCTCGAAATAAAATCATGAATAGTAGACCAGTTAATGCATTGACTGTAATGACTGTAGTAACGAGGCTCTCGCTGTTAGAGAGGTTATACATGTGTAGCGGTAAAGAGCCCGTTAGCTGTGCATACATAAACCAAAAGAATACCATTGAACTACAATAAATGATGAATCTCTTATTCTTGAGTATGCTTGTAAAAACTTCAAGTGACGAAATGTGTTTCATAGCCATTTGATTTTGCGGTGGAATGATAAAGAGTTGCACGAAGTACATGATAAAAAAGATTACTGCACTAATAAGAAATGGATATTGAGGATTAAATAATAGCAGTAAACCTCCGAGTAATGGACCAACGATAGCCCCTCCATTTAAGGACAAGTTCAAATAGGTGAAGGCCTTCTTTCGTTCATTACCTATTGTTGCAATAGAGAAAAAACCTCTTGATGAAGGTTCATAAAAAGCAGCTCCAATCCCAATTAAGATTGCTCCGATTGAAATAACAGGAAAGGATTGTGAAAATGCTAAAATTCCCATTCCTCCCCCTCTAATGATAAGGCCAATTTCCATCATAAGTTTATACCCATATTTATCAGCTAATGCTCCAGTAACTAATGGTAGCCCTTTAGAAAAGATCAATAGAAATGAAAGTACGGTTCCTGTTTGTACAGCTGTAAATGCGAGAATGTTTGATAAATAGACGGCTAAAAAAGACATTACCGCAAAGCCAGCAAGGTTCAAAAAGAAAGCGGATACTAAAATCGTTTTGATTGTTAGATTGAATGATTTAACACTCAATATGGTAACCTCCTTAAAATATTAATGGTTACAAGATATAATATGGTATAATATTCAATAAAGCAACCGTTAAAATGGATAGGTGGTTACAAAATGAACAATCAAGCAGAAGTCACACATATTCTTTCTTATTTAAACACGTGGGAAATCCCTAACAAAGAACGAATTCCGAGGGATCACCTACTTACTCATCAAGATGTAACCGATTATGCATATGACACTATTGGGATGAAAAGGAATACAGATGATTTTAAGGATGTTATTCAATTACGTGATGAGTTAAGAGAGATGATTGATTCAAAAAATGTGGATAGTCTTAATAAATGGGTACAAAAAAGAGAGATTCATTTCCATGTTACGACGAAAGATACAAAACCGTATTATGACTTATCGTTTTGCTCAAATGAAGACAGTCTTGTAAATAATATGATTATTTACATGCTAGTTGTAATTCGAAACGGTGTATTTCATCGAATCAAAATATGTCCCGATTGTAAGTGGGCCTTCTATGACGAATCAAAGAGTGGCACAAAAAAATGGTGTAGCATGAATGCAAACAGTGAAACGGGTAGGGCGTGTGGAACGATCTCAAAAGTTAGGAGGTACAGAGAAAAGAGAAAGACTGAATAAGCAGAAGAACGGTGAAAAAATTTGAAATGCTAGTTTGAAATGTAAAGGATGGCTTATTTATTTTCAAAGGTAACAAACATATTATCGTGTCGTTGACGAGTTTGTTACCTAATAAGTTTTCAAACGTAAATTCCTCTCTATAATCTAAACTGAGACAGGAAATTCAAGAATTCCTTCTGTTCTTTATGTGAATATTTAGTAATTGCGTACGTTTTTGCTTCTGGCAGTTTAAAAGATTTTGTTTCAACATCTAATAGTCTTCCTTCAAGTAGCTCTCTTCTTACTGTGGAGGAAGGTAGGTAAGACACTCCTAAACCTTCTACAATAAACCGTTTCGTAATGTGAGTTTGCGAAACTTTCATCATTCGAGTAGATGGATAGAACCGTTTTATCGTATTACATAATTCATCCCAATAAGCAGGGTGATTATGTGTTAACAAATAGTTGGAGGTCAATAGTTCTTCCTCATCTAACGGAGGTGCTGATTCAAAATCTCTTCCATCATGAGGAGCGACTAATATAACTTTGTCTGTGTATAAGAGTGTATTTACAAGTTGAGGATTGAAGGTTGGAAGGCATGATAATCCGATATCAACCTTTTCTTCTAGTACTGCTTTTTCAATATCGGCCGATTCAATGATTTGGACGGATATTTCAACTTGTGGATGTTTTTTCAAATACTGTTTTAAAACAAAAGGAAGTATATTGTCAGCAATTAATGGTGAAATTGCTATCGTTAGTTTTGATGTATAACCTTGATCTAATGACTGTAGTTCTGATATTCCCTCTTCATAAAGTTTGATTACTTTTTGAGCATGTTTTAAGAAAAACCTTCCTGACTCAGTAAGCTTTATCTTTTTTCCCTCTCTTTCAAACAATAGTATGCCTAATTCCTTTTCTAGCTGTTTAATATGTACTGTTACAGATGGCTGTGAAATGTAAAGTTGTTCAGCTGCTTTTCTAAAATTTCCAAGCTCTGAGGCCGTTATAAATGTTTTTAACCAATTAAGTTCCAATATAGATCCCTCTCTTATTAATATTATTAATCAATATAATTAATAATATTTAATTTTGTTAATTATCAATACATTATACAATATTGGTAATAAATGATAAGGAGATGATCAGTATGTTTCATGAAGGGTTGAAAGGTGTTGTAGCAGCACGAACAAAAATTAGCCATATTGATGGACATGAAGGTATTCTTATCTACCGTGGGTACAAAATTGGAGAACTAACTATGAGTTTTTCATTTGAGGAAGTTGCTTACTTGCTTTGGTATGGTCATTTGCCATCTGAAGAAGAACTCAAACATTTAAAACATGAATTAGTAAAGCATCGTCATTTGACTCCTACACTCAAAATGGTTATCGACACATTGCCTGTAGAAATGGATATGATGAGTGTATTAAGAACAGCCATTTCAGCTGAAGGAACAAATAAATATGGATGGAAGCCTTCGATTAGTCAAGCGATCAAGTTAACTGCGATAGTTCCTACGATCATTGCATATCGGAATAGTAAAGTTAACAATACTTCGTATACTGTACCTAACAATGAACTAGACCATATTGAGAATTATTTATATATGTTAACGGGAAACAAGCCATCAAAAGCTGTAGTGGACGCATTAGAAACGTACATGATCTTGACTCTTGAACATGGAATGAACGCATCTGCTTTTTCTGCTAGAGTTACTGCTTCTACACAATCTGATTTAGTATCAGCCATTACTTCTGCAATTGGCACGATGAAAGGTCCTTTACATGGTGGTGCACCTTCAGGAGTAATCGACTTACTGAATGAGATCGGTACGATTGATCATGCAGAGGAAGTTGTTCGTACGAAATTGGAACATGGAGAAAGAATTATGGGTTTTGGTCACCGAGTATATAAAACACATGACCCTCGAGCAGTTGCGATAAGAGAGAAGCTATTGCAATCTAAAGGAAAAGATCACTCACTTGATCTTGCCTTACATGTGGAAAACATAGCTATAGAACTATTAAATGAATTAAAGCCAGGTCGATCACTATATACAAATGTTGAATTTTATGCAGCGGCTATTATGAAATCAATTAACCTTCAACCAGAGCTATTCACCCCAACTTTTACTGCAAGCCGCGTTGTTGGGTGGACTGCACATGTTTTAGAACAGGCTGAAAATAACACAATTTACAGACCTAAGTCACAATATATCGGAAATCTAGACATTTAATGGTGAGTAAACGTTCAGCAGTATAAGATGAAGGAGCTTATAAGCGGTAATTCCAACATCATAAGTTCAATAAGGAAGCGTGTTCAGTTAAGAATTCTCTTCCTTTTTTTGTTATTGGAATTATTGAGTATTTATTGAAAATTTGAAATAATAAATGAAGCAAGTGTTAGATGAATTAGTGAAAGGACAAGTAGAATGGTTCACATAAAACAAATCCATTTTGAACAATTAAAAGAAGCATTAGTTAACTCATGGTCGTTACAATCAAGTTCAAAGTGGAGTGTAGATAACCGTGCAAAAGGACAATGTGGGGTAACGGCTCTAATTGTAAATGATCGATTAGGTGGCGAAATATTAAAAACAAAGGTACATGACTCATGGCATTATTATAATCAAATTAATGGACAACGTTATGATTTTACTGCCTCTCAATTTCGAGAACAGATTGACTATATGGATATTTCATCAAATAGAAATGAAGCATTTTCAGACACAAATGAGCACCAATATGAATATTTGAAACAAGCTGTACAAAAATATTACACGAGCGAAATTGAATAACGAATAAGATATATAAGTATAGGCAGATACTCTAGGAGGGTATGTATGATTGGAATATTGGCAGGGATGGGACCAAAATCTACTGGTCCATTCATTGATAATGTAGTCGAGCAGTGTCAAAAAATATACGGTGCGAAGGTTGATCTTGATTTTCCACAAATGATGATTTATTCGTGTCCAACACCTTTTTTTATTGATAAACCGATCGATCATGAAGAGATGGAACAATCCATTATAAACGGCGCAAAAAGACTTGAAAGCACTGGTGTAGACTTTATCGCTATGCCATGCAATACAGCACATCTATACTTTGATAAATTAGAAGAAGCACTTACTGTTCCGATACTGAACATTGTTGAAGAGACGATTAACGCAATGCCTCAATCATGTAAAAAGGTAGCTTTGTTAGGAACAGAGCCGACTGTACAATCTCAAATCTATCAGAATGCTTTCTTGGAATGTGGAATCGTTTATATTAGTAGAACAACTTGGCAAATGAGTGTAAATGAAATCATCTCAACTATTAAGTTAGGAAATGTACAAGAAGCACAACAATTATGGAATGAGTTATGTGCAGAGTTAAGTGAGACTGTAGATACTGTTGTTGTAGCATGTACAGATTTAAATGTCGTCTTAACAAATCAATGGGACAAGATAACGTTTGTCGATTCTGCTGACTGCTTAGCACAAGCACTTGTTAAAAAGTATCTATCAAAATCAAATTACTCATCGGTAAGTTTGACTGATTAGATAACAAAAAAGTTGATAATACATGGCATTCATCAAATGAATAGGAAAATGGAGGATTTCGAATGATAACACTATACATAACAAGGCATGGCGAAACAGAATGGAATAGTGAAGGTAGGTTGCAAGGTTCTTTGAATTCTAACTTAACTGCAAATGGAATTAAAAACGCACAATCTTTAGGAGAAAGGCTACAGGAGTTAGAGTTTGTAGCGGTATATGCGAGTCCTAGTGGAAGAACGAAGCAGACTGCTCAGGTAATTCTGGAAGATAGAGAGATACCTATTATCTATGATAACAATTTAAAGGAAATCAATATGGGTGAATGGGAAGGTGAAACATTGATAGATGTTGAAGGTTTATACCCTGAACAATTTCATGCTTTCTGGAATTTACCACATGAGTATACGCCTGTAGGTGGCGAAACATTTGAGGATGCATGGAACAGAGCGTTGCAAATTCTTGGACGTATTAAAGAGGAACAGAAAAATGGAAATGTATTAATTGTCACTCATGGGGTTTTAATAAAGTGTTTAATTTCAATTTTTAAAAACGCATTAATTGAAGATTTATGGTCTCCACCATTTATTCATGATACGAGTCTAACCGTAGTTAATATGACTGAAGCGGATTATGAAATCTTGCTAGAAGGTGATATTTCACATAAGGGAACAGCGGGTGAGAAATCATAAATTTACTATTCAATGGTTTTAGGCATGAAGGTGTACAAAGTGGCGTACCAATATAGTATGAGGAGGTTATCATATGAAGCTATGCACTCATTGTGACTCAGATATGGTTGAAAAAAATAATTTTCTTGGATTTAAAATCCCGATAGCAATCGTATTAATTTTAATCCCGTATGGAATCTTCGTATGTTGGCTTCCATTTATCATTCCTGGAAACTATATATGCAAGAACTGTGGGCGGGAATTTAGAAAAGTAAAGGAAATCGATTGGCGCGAATATGAGAAAATGAAAGAATTACAGAAAGAACAGGGATAAGTATTGTGAAGGAAATGAATGGTGACGTTTGATTGGAAATAAAGACCAATATGAGGAGTTTAATTTTTCCCCATTTATTGAAGGGAGGAGTATATGTTCAACTAGAGTTATATAATGCGATATGGTTGTTTGCTGTTTTCTTCATGCTCCATGATTTTGAAGAATTAATCACCGTTGAAAATTGGTCAAAAAGAACCGAAAGTAGATTGAAAGAACGAGATAGCTGGATCAATTGAAAGATATGGGGATTTTGGAATATTAATTCTTACACTTTCGCAAAGAGAGATATTATCATATTCGTTATTATGTCTCTCATTACTTTTATCAACATTCAAAACTTAGATAGAACTTCAATTTCCGTTGTATACATCTTCTTTTTATTCTTTGTTCTCATTCACAATGTAGCGCATGTCTTGCAAACATGGTTACTAAAAACATATACCCCCGGGCTCTATACCGTAATTTTTCTTGTAACTCCATATACAGTTTATTTATTATTTCGCGTAATGTAACATGCATAAAGTATAATGAACAACTCATTGTTTCTTTCTCAACGTAAAAAGGGTCTTATTTCAGAAGAGAGTACAATTAAAAAATATAAATGAAAATGGAAAGGGGAAATCCATTTGAATCATTATATTTGTATGACGTGTGGTACTCAGTATGAGAAAATGGAACAGACACCTCTTACATGTAGAATTTGTACGGAAGAAAGACAATATGTTGATCCATTAGGTCAAATGTGGACGACATTACAAGCAATGCGTGATTTAGAGGAATATGAAAATGAAATTAAATATGAGGAAAAAGGTTTAAGCAGTATTACAACTAAGCCTAAGTTTGCAATTGGTCAAACGGCTTATATCGTTCAAAATAATGGATTTAATTTAATGTGGGATTGTGTATCGTATATAGATGAACATACAATTCATGAAGTAGAAAAGTTAGGTGGGCTGAGCGGAATAGCTATTTCTCATCCACATTATTACTCGACTCAAGTAGAATGGGCTGAGATATTCAACGTACCAATTTATATACATGAGGACGACAAAGAATGGGTGAATCGATCTAGTGAAAGAATTGAGTTCTGGGCAGGAGAATCATTGTCATTAGCTGATGGTCTTTCATTGTATAGATTAGGGGGACATTTTAAAGGTGGAACAGTTTTACATTGGTTAGATGGAAATGATGGAAAGGGGATATTATTAACGGGTGATATTATTCAAGTTGTTGCAGACCGTCAATGGGTTAGTTTCATGTACAGCTACCCTAACTTAATTCCACTTCCAGCTTCAAAAGTAGAAAAAATAGCTGAAAAGGTTCAAGGGATAACGTTTGACAGAATATATAATGCGTTTCAATCAGTTGTTAAAGAAAATGCAAATCTTGCTGTACAAAAATCTGCACACCGATATATTGCAGCGTTAAATGGTGATTTATTTGAAACGTAACTCAAAATATAATGATCTTTAAACAAGTAGCACCTTTCATGTAGAAGGGTGTTTTTTAGTTTGATAAGAAACGATAGGGGGGTATATAATAAAAATGAATATTAATTTTTGAACAGTAATGTTTGAAAAATAGACAAGAGAGCATTTGAAAGGTGTAGATAATCTACATAGAAGTGTATTATGAAAGCTATGATTGCAAAAGCTAACGTTATTTATAAACTGTGTGTTTTGATATTTGTTCAAGAAAAAGTAAATTCGTAGTTGACACATACCATACTAGGGTATACTATATGTATAAGAGGTGATGACAAATGGAAAAAGATTGTCATGTTAACGAAGAAGGAAAGATGCTTGCTACACCGCGTAGTGATAAAGAAAAAGATCAGCTCATTAAGCGGCTTAGGAGAGTTGAAGGTCAAGTTCGTGGCATTCAAAAGATGATAGAAGATGACCGTTATTGTGTAGATGTTCTCATTCAAGTTTCTGCAATTAATTCAGCGTTAAAAAATGTTGGTTTTCAATTGTTAGAACGGCATGCAAGCCATTGTGTATCAGATGCTATTAAAGAAGGTTCAGGTGATGAAGCACTTGAGGAGTTAATGAAGGTTGTGAAACAGTTCTCTAAATCTTAAAAACGGAGATGATTCATATGAGTGATCAAAATCAAGTACTAGACCCTCCTACAGATGAACAAATGAAATTTGGCATAACAGGAATGACTTGTGCATCATGTTCAACTCGTATTGAAAAAGTGTTAAACAAAATGGACGGTGTAGATGCAAATGTCAATTTAGCGATGGAATCAGCAACAGTAAAATATAATGCTGAAGCAGTCAAACCAGAAGAAGTTTTTTCTAAAATTAACAAGCTTGGCTATGGTGTAGTAACGGATAAAGTAGAACTCGATATATACGGTATGACATGTGCCGCATGTTCAACACGAATTGAGAAAGTCGTAAGTAAAATGTCTGGAATTGAATCTGCGCCTGTCAACTTAACGACTGAATCTGCGTCTTTAACATTACAACCAGGTATTGTGACAGTTGATGACGTTATCGCAAAAATTCAAAAGCTCGGTTACGATGCTAAGCTGAAAGAAACGAGAGAAGAGAAGGCATCACATAAAGAAGAAGAGATTAAGGAACGAAAAACGAAACTATTTATTTCGATTTTACTATCTCTACCACTGCTATATTCAATGGTTGGTCATGCACCTTGGGATTTAGGAATACCAATGCCAGCATTTATTATGAACCCTTGGTTTCAATTAATACTTGCTACCCCAGTTCAATTTTACATCGGTGGGCAATTTTACGTAGGTGCATATAAATCATTAAAGAATAAAAGTGCAAATATGGATGTACTCGTTGCGCTTGGAACATCAGCAGCTTATTTCTATAGTGTAGTTGAAGCATTCAAAACAATTGGAAATCCACAATATATGCCTCATTTGTACTTTGAGACGAGTGCAGTATTAATCACACTTATCTTAGTAGGGAAGCTATTTGAGGCACTGGCAAAAGGAAGAACGACTGAAGCCATCTCGAAATTGTTGAACTTACAAGCAAAAGAAGCAACGGTTATAAGAGATGGACAATTAATGAAGATTGCAATTGAAGAAGTTGTTGTGAATGATGTAATCGTCGTTAAGCCAGGTGAGAAAATTCCAGTAGATGGTGAAGTTATCTCAGGACGTTCAACGATTGATGAATCAATGATTACTGGTGAATCGATTCCAGTTGATAAGTTAGTCGGTGATAATGTTATAGGTTCAACGATTAATAAAAATGGAACATTGGAAATGAAAGCAACAAAGGTAGGGAAAGATACAGCATTAGCAGGGATCATACGTGTTGTAGAAGAAGCTCAAGGGTCTAAGGCTCCAATCCAAAGAATGGCTGATATTATTTCAGGTGTTTTTGTACCAATTGTTGTTGGGATTGCTGCAGTAACATTTCTTATTTGGTATATGTTTGTTGCTCCTGGTGACTTGCCACAAGCAATTGAAGTTGCAATTGCTGTACTCGTTATCGCTTGTCCGTGTGCCTTAGGGTTAGCAACCCCAACTTCGATTATGGTTGGTACAGGAAAAGGTGCTGAAAACGGTATCCTTTTCAAAGGTGGAGAGCATCTAGAAATTGCTCATAAGATTGACGCAATTGTGTTAGATAAAACAGGAACAATTACAAAAGGTAAACCTGTTGTTACAGATTATGAAGCAGAAGATGATGATGTATTGTCTTATTTATATACAGCAGAAAAATCATCAGAGCATCCATTAGCAGAAGCAATCGTAGAATATGCAAAAGAAAAGCGTGCTGAAGAATATGCTGTTGAACACTTTGAAGCAATACCTGGTCACGGTATAGAAGCTCGTATAAAAGGCAATCACGTATTAGCTGGAACGAGAAAACTCATGACAAAATACGAAGTTGATTTTCATTCTTTCGAATCAAAACTAGAAACATTTGAAAAAGAAGGAAAAACAGCCATGATGATCGCAATTGATAAACGTTTAGTTGGTATTATTGCAGTAGCTGACACAGTGAAAGAAACAGCTAAAGAAGCGATTCATGAACTACAATCACAAGGCATTGAGGTTTACATGATGACTGGTGATAACGAAAGAACGGCGCAAGCTATTGCACAGCAAGTAGGTATTCAACATGTATTTGCAGAAGTTCTTCCTGAACAAAAAGCAAGTCATGTGAAAGAACTCCAAAACAATGGCAAAAAAGTTGCAATGGTTGGAGACGGAATTAATGACGCACCAGCATTAGCAACAGCAGATGTCGGAATTGCAATCGGTACTGGAACAGATGTTGCGATCGAAGCAGCTGATATTACACTAATGGGTGGTGAACTTACACTCATTCCAAAAGCGATTGACTTAAGTAGAAAAACGATGAGAAACATTCGTCAAAATCTATTTTGGGCATTAGCTTATAACAGTGCAGGTATTCCAATTGCGGCTGTAGGATTATTAGCACCATGGGTTGCGGGAGCGGCAATGGCATTTAGTTCAGTATCTGTCGTTACAAACTCACTTCGATTGAAGAGAGCAAAAATATAAGGGTGTTCAAAATGAGACTTTTTGAACATCAACTAATAAAAAATAGGAGTGAATGAATATGTCAATTACAACATTACAAGTATCAGGAATGACGTGCGGTCACTGTGAGAAATCAGTAAAAGGAGCGTTATCAGAGCTAGAGGGTGTTAGTAACGTAAATGTATCATTAAAAGATGGTAAAGTTGACGTTGAATACAATGAAAATCAAGTAAAAGTAGACGAATTAAAAGAAGCGGTAGAAGACCAAGGGTACGATGTAGCATAATAGAATCTATCATTTTACAACACAACTTGTGTGAACGATATTGCTTACATGAGTAAGAGCCTGTTTTGAATATTTTACAGAACAGGCTTATTTTTTTTTGTAGAGTGTGATAGATAAGAACTAGATATCATGCTGAATTAAGTATGAATAATCGTACCTAGTAGTTTGCTAAATTAGCTTATATATTCGAAAATGGCAAAATTGTTTTCAAGCTGAATTATTTTATCTTTATACTTAGTATTGTTAATAAAATTAGGTAAGTAATTTTCGATATACTTTTTGTTCCAATCTATTAATTCGTTTACACTGTTGATGGTTTCTTTTTTTGTTGAGGATAATAAGCCTGTTTTTCTTTGATAGTACCTACTCCAAATTCTTTCCTCCTGAACTGATAGTGGTGTATGAAGGACAAATATTTTGTCAGCCAATGCAAAACTAGGATCTAACCAAGTGAAATATACACCTTCAATTATCCACGATGGTTGTCCAACAATCTCTTTCAGTTTGTTATCCCTTATAAATACTGGTGCTTTTATCTTGTACTGTTCAGCATTTTTGTCCCAAAATATAGCATCCAAATCATAATGAGGTATACTATATTTTTCACTTAACTGCTTCGCAACAGTGGATTTTCCACTTCCTGATCCACCAATAATGTGTATTTTCATAACATTTCACTCCTTGCAATTCAACACTTGTACTCATTTTTAAGAATATATTCTTATATAAACCTTGATTTTAAAATACATATCTATAATTTTACTATAAATAAAATTCCATTATAGACGTTTTAGCTGAAAAATTTCTAGGGTAAAAATTATTATCATATTATGGTCAGGTTGTGAAAGAAGAAGGAAATATAATAATATAAGCGAAATAGATAGTTATTCACCCGACGTATAAGAAATCTTTACTATTAAATTGTCAGAATTTTAAAATAAAGGAGCCGGAATTTTGGATGCCAAATGTATTAAATTTTATGAGTTTGGAAGCCCTATAGATGTTTTAAGAGTTGAATATAAAGATATTCAATCCCCATTGGATGGAGAGATTCTAGTTCGTATGACAAATCGCCCTATCAATCCATCTGATCTACTGCCTATTCAAGGGGCATATTCTCACCGAATTCCGTTGCCATCTATTCCTGGTTATGAGGGTGTTGGTATTGTAGAGGATGTTGGCCCCTCTGTTTCTCGACAACTTATTGGGAGTCGTGTTCTACCATTAAGAGGGGAAGGTACTTGGCAAGAATTTGTTAAAACACCTGCTCAATGGGCGGTTTCTATTCCAGATTCAATTGAAGATGAGATAGCTGCACAATTATATATTAATCCAATTACTGCTTGGCTTTCTTGTGTAGAAGTATTGGCATTAAGAGCTGATGATGTATTACTTGTAAATGCTTGCGGCTCTTCGCTTGGCCGTATCTTTGCTCAGTTATCTAAGATTCTAGGTTTTCGTTTAATTGCTGTTACTAGAAATAATACATATACGAAGAAGTTACTTGAACTTGGTGCTTCAAATGTAATCAACACATCAGAAACATCCTTAAATAATGCTGTTATGGAATTAACGAATGGGCATGGTGCAAATGCTGCTATTGACTCAGTTGGTGGGAAAGATGGAACCGAATTAGCATTTTGTGTTAAACCTAAAGGCACTTTATTAACGATTGGGCTATTGTCAGGAATACCTATTAATTGGGCTGTGATTTCAGAAGAAGCAAAAGTAAATGTAAAGTTGTTTCATCTACGCCATTGGAATAAGCAAGTGTCTGTTCAAACTTGGCAACAGACATTTGAACGTCTGATAACACTAATTCATGAGAACAGGTTAAAGTTGATGAACCCAGATTCTCACTATGAACTAACTGAGGTTCATGAAGCTCTTCGTAGGACTGAATTTTTCCAAGGTAATAGGGGGAAGGTTTTGTTAACAAGTTAGTTGTATACCATGTGTCAATTGATACTAAGTCTCCAATTTGAATTATAGGAAAGTCAATGAAGTTTAAATATGTGAGGTGCATGGTCAAATTTTGAGTTATTAAGAGTCAGTAATTAATTGGTTCAACTAACCAATTAGTAGGAGAAGAAATAACTATTATATCGATAGATTTTTTACTTCATCTCATTATATGTAAGAAAAGAGTAGGGGAGAATGAACTCCCTCACTCCCATGAAGGTAAGATCCGAAAAATCATACTAGGAAATTGGATAATTGTTTTTAAGTATTTAAAAAATCATAAATATGGTTACTCATTACCTTAGGAAACTGCATCCAAACGTAAGCGTGTTTTGCACCTTGAATATGAGTGATTTCACTGTTTTCTACAAATGAAGAAAATCTGTCAACGATCTTTCTAATCTTTGGATTATTCCACTCTTCATCACTTAGTACAAATAGAATAGGGCATTTAATTTTCTGATAGTATGTCTCAAATTTGAAATCCCAATAGTGTTGAATATATTCCTGCCTTGCATGTAATGGAAAGCAATTTGTGTAATGATCATCTTCTGTTTGCATCATATTATGTTCTACAAAATTTATAAAGTGCTCAGTCCAAATGTTCTCCTCTTGTAGCTGTTTTTTCATGTTATCTATGAATTCGAGTTTTGTGTTAAAAATAGGTCTCTTAAATTCCATTAGTTCTGATCGTAGCTTATTTCTTATTTCTGTTATTTCTTCTTCGCTTCCGTTAAATAATCCATACTCCCCAAATTCGTTATATAGAGCCCCTTCACAAATAATTGATTTAACCAAAGTTGGATGTGATGCTGCAAGGCTTAAAGCAACTTCTGCACCTAGTGAGCTACCAACGATATGACAATTATCAACCTGTAATTCTTCTAATAATAAATACATATCATTTGCCATGTCATCAATATGATAACCTGTTGGTGGACAGTCTGATTGTCCGTGTCCTCTTAATTCTGGAACAATCACATTGTATCTATTCTCAAAATTAGGAATGATACTGTCCCACATATGTGAGTTTCCAGAACTAAAGTGAAGGAAAAGTATCGTTTCTTCTAATTTGTTTGTATATCTGACATGTATTTTTACTGAGTTTTTAAGCTCTATATAATTCGTAATCAATTCTAACTCTCCTCTTCTGAGTTCTACTTTCTGTCTTAGCCATAACTGTCGTATGTTTTTAATTTAAAATAAGAACAATATTACCTAACTTTATCAAAATTGAATGAAATTTCAAATCTACTGGTCTAATCTACAAACGAATCGTGCTGAAATTGTAAAAGAATGAACGTTCATTAATGAAAAAATGAATTATAGTAATATAGTAGATTTGTTGAAATATCTTTATTGTGAAAACAAGGTTTCTTGTTACTTTCTATTCATAGAGATACTGTTTTTAAAGAATCAACTAGAAAGCTTACGCTATTGCATAAAGGAGATAATCATATGACAGATAAATTATTTGGTTTTAGAATTGTAGATAATTTACAAAAAATAGATAAAGATATTAAACGAAATGAGCTAAAATATCATCAAAAAAGAGTGCTTGTCAGTAAAGAATTCACATTTGATGCGGCACATCATTTACACCAATACGAAGGAAAGTGTAAAAATCTTCACGGTCACACGTACAAAGTCGTGTTTGGTATAAGTGGATTTGTAGATGAAATTGGTCTTGTCGTTGATTTTACGGATATTAAGCAGATTTGGAAAGAAGATATTGAAGTTTATCTAGATCATCGTTATTTAAATGAGACGCTGCCAAAAATGAACACTACAGCCGAAAATATGGTAGTCTGGATATATGAGCAGATGAAAACTTCATTAGAAAAAAGACAAGAACAGTATAATGAAGCAAGAGTAGAATTTGTTCGATTGTATGAAACCCCGACTAGTTATGCCGAAGTTAAGCGAGAGTGGATGGAAGACGAGTGAAACGAATGTTCCAAAAGTCTTTTAGTAAAGTTAAGTTTAATTGATTAATTGTACAGACAGGAATGCTTTTCGAATGAGGCATTCCTTTTTATTATATGAAAACATAAATATGTGAAATAGTGGAGCTTAAATTAGGTAATTCATTCTGTCATTAATTTTTTTTATTGTTTAGATTTATGTTAATTATAATTTATATGATAAATCAAGTCATTGATCGATTAACCTCGATGTCTTTTCGAATATATAAAATTATTCCATTAAAAAGAAGTTCAATAGTGAACTTCTTTTTTAGTGTTTATTTCAAAAATTTGTGTAGTCCTAAGAGGGAGATCGTATATTCAGTATATGAGAAGAATTGAAGATTCAAATAAAAAATAGTTAAATTATGAGATATTCTTGTAAAAAATTGAATTACGATTCATTTTTTTGCATGTTTTTAAAGCCTTCCGTACGAATTTCTCACTTTTCCCACTTTTTTATTATCTTTAAATAGTTTATAATTAACAGATAATAGTAAGTGTTTTCATCGGTGGTAATTTAATAGATTATGGCAAACTTATAATGAGAATAGAGAAGGTATGTTCCATGTACGGAAGGCTTTTTGTAACCTGTAAGCGGGAATGTTAACTCTATCTTGTATATGTAGGGGGTAAGTAATTTTATAATGAGCAACTTACAGAAGAAAACAGACATTATATTAATTGGTGCAGGGGTTATGAGTGCGACTTTGGGATCTTTACTAAAAGAATTAGCACCTGAATGGGAAATAAAAGTATTTGAGAAACTTGCAAGTGCAGGAGAAGAGAGTTCAAATGAATGGAATAATGCGGGTACAGGCCATGCTGCATTATGCGAACTAAACTACACTGCCGAAAAGCCGGACGGATCGGTCGACATTAGCAAAGCTACAAAAATTAATGAACAGTTTCAACTTTCACGACAGTTTTGGTCTTATCTCGTAAAAAGCAATCTGATTCGTGATCCGCAGGATTTTATCATGCCAATCCCTCATATGAGTTTAGTACAAGGGGAAGAAAATGTATCATTTTTGAAAAAACGTTTTGAAGCGTTATCAAACAATCCATTGTTTCAAGGAATGGAATTTTCCGATGATCTTGAAAAATTGAAGGAATGGATCCCACTTATTATGGAAGGTCGTACATCGAATGAACCACTAGCAGCTACAAAAATTGATTCTGGTACAGATGTAAACTTTGGTGCTTTAACACGCATATTGTTTGATCACTTAAAGGAAAAAAATGTAGAGATAAACTACAAACACAGTGTTGAGGATCTGAAACGTACGAGTGATGGCTTGTGGGAAGTAAAAGTGCATGATATTGAAAGCGGTAATATTGAATATCATACTGCAAAGTTCGTTTTTATCGGTGGTGGAGGCGGAAGTTTACCATTACTACAAAAAACAGGAATTCCTGAATCCAAACGTATTGGAGGTTTTCCAGTAAGCGGACTGTTTATGGTATGTAACAATCCAGAAGTGATAGAACAGCATCATGGAAAAGTATACGGTAAAGCTAAGGTTGGAGCGCCACCTATGTCTGTTCCACATCTTGATACAAGATATATCGACAACAAAAAATCATTGCTGTTTGGGCCGTTTGCTGGTTTTTCACCAAAATTCTTAAAAACAGGTTCAAATTTAGATTTGATCGGTTCTGTAAAACCAAATAACGTATTTACGATGTTAGCAGCAGGCGCAAAAGAGATGTCACTAACTAAATATTTGATACAACAAGTCTTGTTATCAAAAGAAAAGCGTATAGAAGAATTACGAGAGTTTATACCGAATGCGAAAAGTGAAGATTGGGATATTGTAGTAGCTGGTCAACGTGTGCAAGTAATTAAAGACACTGAAGACGGCGGTAAAGGAACACTTCAATTTGGTACGGAAGTAGTAAGTGCTGCTGATGGATCAGTAGCAGCATTGTTAGGTGCTTCTCCAGGTGCTTCAACTGCTGTTCAAGTTATGCTCGAAGTATTAGAAAGATGCTTCCCACAACATATGTTTGAGTGGAAAGAGAAAATAAAAGAAATGCTTCCATCTTATGATGTCTCATTAGTGGACAACCCAGAACTTTTCGAGGAAATTCTTGCTTCAACGGCAGAGGCACTTAATCTAAACGAAAAACAATTAGTTCATAGTTAATCTTCATCGGTTAATTGTTTCTAAGATGAAAAGAATGAAAAATTGTGTGAATAATAGAACCGTAATGATTTATCACGTTTCAACTAACCATAAATGGAGGATGAAGGAATACCTCCATTTATGGAAGTTTCACTTTATGAATGATGATACCTTTAATCTATTTTTAGATTAAGGGTTCTTTTTTTGTGATTTTTCATTTTAAGGTGAATTAAGCTTTTTTATTTATAGTGATGGACCAGTCATCAACAGTATTGAACTACTTACCTTGCAATTTTGACCGCATATGAAATAAAACCAATTTTAACAAAATTTAGATGTTATATTATGTTTAAAGGGTGGGAGATGCATATGCAAATTAAATTATTTATTGATGAGAAAAATAAAGAAACTGAAGTACAGATTCATACGAATGCTTATACGAATACGATTGATCAACTTATGAAGAAATTAAAATCTACGAATACAGAAGTAATTGATGGGTATTCACAGCAACAAATTTACATGTTGAAGCCCTTGGATATTTACTTTATGTATTCAGAAGGAGCAAAAGTTTATTTTCAAACTGATGAGGATGAATATGAATCAAAGAGAAAGCTGTATGAACTAGAAGAGTTGTTTGAACAAGATTTTGTCCGCGTAAATAAATCAACACTTGTAAATGTGTCTAAAATTTCCTTTATGGAAATGAAAAAGGTAGGAATGATGCAGCTTGTGATGGACAATGGTACAACCGCTCATGTTAGCCGTATGTATTTGAAAGCTTTGAAGAAAAAGTTAGGAATTGGGAGGGAGAAGTAATGAGGAATATCATACAACATGCACTACTAGGAGCGTTGATTGGTTTAAGCGCTTCTTACATCATCATTACGATTGTTTTATTAAATAATCCAACTCGAACGCTTAATGGTCAAGAGCTTCTATTAGAGTGTTTGTTAGCTGTTAGTTTAGGGATAGGATGTGGTCTTGCTTCACTTGTTTTTCAAAATGACCGTATGTCGTTTCTAAGTAAATTAGCGATACACTATGTTGTTATCTTAACACTTGTCCTTATCTGTGGAGCAGTTGGGAATTGGTATGACAATCCAGTAGAAGAACCTGTTGGTTTTCTTATGTTTATTTTGATTCAATTCATTATTTATCTGATCATATATGTGGCAATCTATTGGGCAAATTTGCGAGATGTGAAAGAAATTAATAAGCAATTAAAATAAAATGACAAAGAGGTGAATGTGGTGCAGACAGAAGGAATCATTCAAGTGAGCAATCTACAAAAAACGTATAACCAATTTCATGTAGTAAAAGGAATATCATTTTCTGTTCAAAAAGGTGATTTGTTTGCATTTCTTGGGACGAACGGTGCAGGGAAATCAACCACAATTGATATCTTATGTACGTTATTAAAAAAAACATCAGGCACTGTATATATTGATGGCTATAAGCTCGATGAAAGCAATGAAGAAATCAGGAATAAAATTGGTGTTGTATTTCAAGATAGCTTGTTAGATGATTGTTTGACTGTTTTTGAAAATATCATAACTAGAGGCTATTATTATCGTTTAAGTAAAAAACAACTTCACGAAAACTACCAATTTGTTTCAGAATATTTGAAATTAGATGATATCAAAAATAGGAAATACAAATCATTATCTGGAGGGCAAAGAAGAAGAGCAGACATTGCTAGAGCTTTAATTCATAAACCTAAGATTTTATTTCTTGATGAACCAACTACTGGATTAGATCCGAAAACACGTATTTTAGTTTGGGATGCAATTAAAAGATTAAAACAGGAAACGAATATGACGATTTTTTTAACAACACATTACTTAGAAGAAGCTGTGGTAGCTGATCAAGTCGTTGTATTAAAAGATGGCAGCATCATTTCGGAGGGTACACCTGAACAATTAAAGGACCACTTTGCATATGACAGATTAACAATCTCATTTAAGTCTACGTTTAATGCAGATGTTTGGTTAAAGGAGAACAAGTACTCCTATATGCTAGACAAATCTGCTTATCACTTTCACTTAAATTCAACGATAGAAGCATATGAGATATTGAAGCAACTAGACGGAAATATTGAGTCATTTGAGGTCGTTAAAGGAAGTATGGAAGATGTGTTCATTAACATTATTGAAGAGAGAGGAGTTTCATAAAATGAGTGTTTTAGTACATTTAACGAATAGAAACAATAAAATTTTCCGTCGTGATCGAACACTAGTGCTTCTATCGTTATTGTCTGTTGGTATTGTGATCCTTTTATATGCAGTTTTTTTACAGAAGACACAAATCGATCACGTTGAACAGATCGTGGGCTCGTCACAAGCAGTAAAATCAATGGTAAATGAGTGGATGGTTGCTGGGTTATTAACAATTACAGCAGTGACATCAACTTTAGGTGCTTTTGGAATCATGGTGAGAGATAAAGAGAGTAAAAAAATGTCTGATTTCTTAATAGCCCCAATTTCTAGAGTTAAAATTCAGTTAAGCTATGTTGTTAATGCATTTATTATTGGTTTATTTAACTCATTAGTTGCATTAATAGGCTGTGAATTATTTCTTTTGCTAACAGGTAGTGCAATGCTAAGTTTGGTGAATTTAATGAAGGTATTGGGCATTATCATCCTATTAGTTGCTCTAGCAAGTGCAATTAATTTATTATTAGTCCTTTTCATTCATTCACAAAATGCATTTTCAACACTAAGCACAATTGTCGGTACATCCATTGGTTTCTTGTGTGGTGTGTACGTTCCAATTGGTAGTTTACCAAATGCTGTTCAACATCTCATCATGTATTTTCCAGTCAGTCATATATCCGTTTTATTTAGACAAGTGTTAATGGAAGATTCTATCCAAAAAGTTTTTCAACATGCTAGACCTGAACAAGTTCTTGAATATAAGCTACATCTTGGTGTTGTCTATAAAATGAATAACCAATTGATAAATTATTCAACTAGTATATGGATTATTATTATTTCAATGATATTGTTCATTGCAGTATCAATGGTGACATTTAATAAGCAGAATAAATGACAATATATGCGAACATATTAGGAAGCTTGTTAGGTTGAGTAGGAACTCAACCTTTTTTTATTTTTAAAATCTTTTTGGTTTTGATAATATCACTTTAGTAAGACAGAATAAGAATAGATGTTGAATTACTTCTATTTTATTGCATCCATAACTTCTTTCTCCGATATTTTTGGAAGTTCTTTACTAGCAATATTTCTAAATTTCCACCATGTTTTTTTATACATATGTTTCGGGTTTTGTACATAAACAACTTCACCAGTGTTCTTATCAGTATAGGAATTTAAGAATAGAAGATAATGACCTTCTTTTATGTCTATTCCAAAGCCTTCTATTTGGGAAATAGGCTGCTCATTTATATAGATTTCTACCGTATGTGCTAAACGTATAACATCTCCTTCTGCAATCTCTTTACTTGTTAAGTTTTGATAAATGGTTATAATTTCTACATCATATATCCGTTCTTCTTTTTTTTGATCAGATGATAAATATCTTTCATTCTCTTCATAATGATTGGATATGCTTGCTTTTATAACAAGTTCTGAATCATTACTAATTTCTGAGACAGTTTTATATATTTTTGTTAAACCCATACTTTGTGATGTAGGTTTGAAAGTTTTCTCATAGATCATAAATGTGCAGATTCCTAAAGTAAGTACAATTGCTACTAATAAGATAATTTTATACTTCTTCAATTTCCTCCACCTTAAAAACGAAAAATTAAAGTATACTTCTAAAAAAATTTATTCTAATGTGTTTATTATATAATGTTATTAAATTCGATATATTATATATTTTAACAAAAATTGATAATGTAGGAGATATTATAGTGGGAAAAGAAACTAGGTTCATTGATCAGTTAGATAAAACAGAGGTGAGGTAATGCGTAACTTGTTAAATTTCTTATGGGTTTACTTTGACTTATTTCTAATCATAGTTGCAATTGGTCTTGGTACACTACTTATTAGTACAGTAATAAAAAATATTAAAACATTGTCTATTGTAATGACTATTCTCGTAATTGGAACATTCATCGCTGTAGCGCAAACGGATTACACAACATTTCCTAAGCTTTATGAAGAGAGGCTTAATGAAGGTACGATTGTAAAGAGCATAACAATCGAGATAAATGACCTTTCTAGTAATATGCCAGAGACTATAGCTAGTGTAGAAATAGAAGATGAAGCAATCATCAAAAGTATTTTAGAAGACTTTTCAAGCATGAAACTGAAAAAAGATCGTAATATAGGAGGCATGTTTAGAGAATACATGATTCGGATTCTTGTTGAAAATGAGGTTGGAGAGAAACACAATATCATCAGTACGATTAACTTCGATCTCGATAATAACTATCTTGACATTTATAAAATAACAAGTGAGTCAAATCATTTAGAGACAATTGAATCTCTTATAGATAGTGAGGAGGTTGAGTGGAAGTTTTTTGCTGAGGAGTAAGCTAGATTAGTTAAGTTGAATTTTTATAACGTTTCAACTAACCATCAGTGGAGGGTGAAGGAATACTCCACTGATGAAAATTTCACTTTATATAAATTTTTTTAACCTTACTTTTCTTGCTTATTCATATTATTCTTTAAGATTGTGATAGTTATAACTGTGATGTTTAATTTTTACGAACAATCACTATGTCTTCATGATTTTTCTATTAATTATGCATATGAATGCAAGCCTGCTATGACAAGGTTAACGAAGATTAAGTTAAACATAATGATTGCAAACCCTATAACAGCTAGCCATGCTGACTTCTCTCCATGCCAGTTTTTAGATAATCTTAGATGAAGAAATGCAGCGTAGAAGAGCCATGTAATTAAGGCCCATACTTCTTTAGGATCCCATCCCCAGAAACGAGTCCAAGCAATTTGTGCCCATATCATAGCGAATATTAAAGCACCAAGAGTGAAGATTGGAAAGCCAATTAATACAGAACGGTAACTGATCTCATCTACTAAATCAGAACTAACTTTACGTGCTAGCGGATTTAATATTGCAGCAACCCTTTTCCTCGTTATAAGTCTTATAAATCCATAAATGAATATACCAACTATGACTGACCAAGCTACAGAGTTTAATTTTTTAGCATTAATAATTACTGGTGATGTTACCAAAGGGTCCATTACATCCTTAGAAATACTTTCCCCTTGGTTTGGACCAATCAATGGAGGCAACGTATATGAAAACTCGGAATCTATCCCATTCTTATCAACCCAATTTAAAGTAACCTCATAATCTAGTGAAGAAAATAGCGTTGAAACGATAGCAAAAGATAGTGTACAGATCAACGTGAACATAATAGCTTCTAACCAAAATGTTTTATGGCTTGGTTTAGTTTGATCAACATGTTTGACTAAATATATTAAACCTGTAATAAAGCTAATTGCCAGTATAGCTTGCCCTAATGCGGCAGTTGTTACATGAATATATAACCAATGGCTTTGAAGTGAAGGAATTAATGGCATGATCTCTGTTGGAAACATACTTGCGTAAGCGATCAGTAATATAGCTACTGGCAAAGCAAAAACACCTAACAAAGGAAGTCTATAAATGAAGTAGAAAAGGATGAATGCTCCGACTAATCCCATTCCAAAAAAAGTTGTGAACTCAAATAAATTACTTACTGGAGCATGCCCAGAAGCAAGCCAACGAGTAATAAAAAATCCTAGTTGAGAAAAGAAGCCGAATATAGTTATCGTAATTCCTAGTTTTGACCACAAGTTGATTTTCTTGCTTTTTTGATCTGACTTTTTAATTGAACCAGCAAATAATATGGTTGCTATCAGATAAAGAAAAAAAGCTATATATAGTAGATTGCTACTTAAGCTTAGTAAAGTCATGAAATATCGCTCCTTTGTTATTTTTGAAAGTGTCGAATAACAACTGTTGATAATTTTACAGTATATTTACATTTTGGTAAATATAACTAATTTGATGTGTGGAATATACTCTTAATTTTTGAACCTCAAAGTCTAAGAGAATGAGAAAAGTTCGTGCGGGTGAAATGATTTACAATTCTTTAGACTTTAAATGTATTATTTATGGTTTTGGAAAGTCTCTTCTGTATGTTTAAAGGTCGTATTACTACCCTATATTACTAAAGTTGGGTACTAAGGAAATGTTATTGAAGAGTTCCGAGCTGTTCATATCTCTTACTATTTAATTTTAAATAGAGATGGATTTTCTTTATGAGCATCTTTACGTTATATGTAATATAGTCTATTATTTACTAATGATGTAAAAAAAGGGGTCGTAATGTGAAGAATAATAGTAGAATGATGAATTTTATTACAGTTCTAACTGTCATACTTATCGTATTTGTAAATGGCAAAGTAGCATCTGCAACTTCTATAGAATTGACACATGAGCAAAAAGAAGCGTATTACAAGCAATATGAAAACATTATTGAAAAAGTTAAGGAAGAGTATCCAGAGGCGATTTTGAAGGTTGTATCTTTTAATGATTTTGCTGAAGAAGATTGGATTGAACCTGAAAAATTCGAACAATTCGCAATTGATAGAGCAAAATTAACATTTGATAAAGAACAAGAACCTACTCCATTTTTTGGTGGTTCTACTAGTAAGATGAAGTCAAAATCATCTAATGTTAATAGTGTAAGTTCTACAGTAAACATTGCAGGTTCATTTAATACACAGCTTGATAAGGTCAATGACAGACAATCATTCGCGGGAATTAACGATATTTCTTCTAAAGCAACTAGTGGAATTTGGACACAAACAGGGTATAGTGCATCACTTAATGATAGTGCTCGTACATATGTGATAGATGTTGCAGGGATATATACATCAAATGGTATCGTTTCATCTCATAATTTATTAGTTTACTAGTGTTGGCAGAATTGGTTAATCATTAAACAATTATAATAAGTTTCTAAATTTTAGGAGGGGTAATAATGAATAGTTTGTTAGACAGCTTATTTTTGATATTCTCAGATTTTATTTTCGTTATTTTAGCTATTGGTCTTGCTATGCTTCTGATGAGTATTTTTATTAAAAAAAAGATAATCTTGTTCAGTACAATCACTGTAATAATTTTAGGGCTGATTTTTTCAAGTTTTGTAATGGTTGAGGAGGATTACACATCATTTTCAAAGTTATATGACGATCAGCTTAATGAAGATGCAGTTATTGAAAGAGTTAAAATTACGATTAATGACCTTGTTGGTGATAAGCGGGAAGTAGCTCATTTACAAGTTAAAGATAACGAGATCATTGCGGCTATTTTAAATGATTTATCAAGTTTGAAGCTAGAAAACGAGCGCGAAAGTCGAGGTAAGCGAGAATACGAAATAAAATTAATTGTTGCAAATGAAGTCGGAGAGAAACAGACGAGTGTTAGTACTATTCATTTTGATTTAGATGCTAACTATTTTGAAAATCACCAGATTATAAGTGAGTCAAACCATCTAAAAACTATTGAGTCACTTGTTAATAGTGAGGAAGTTGAGTGGGTAATTTCGGATGAAGAGTAAAACAGGTTTATTTCTATTCTGAATAAAAAGTAGATAAAAATGTATTTTTTTAGAAAAAAATACATTTTTTTGAAGGTATAATAATTTACGTGTCGAAAATGTATTTTGGAAAGGAGGGAATACGATGAACAAACTTAAGAGAATTCTATTAGTAACTGCGGTTGCTGTTACTGCATATGCTGGAGCGGCTCAGTTTACTGCTAGTGAAGATTTAGCTCGCCCATGTAAGGGTGCATGGACTTGTGATGGAGATTGATATTTTGATTATACGGAATTATTTGTTAATTAAAAGAGTGATGTCCTATGGCATCACTCTTTTTGTTTTATGTTTATTTAGCAGCCTGTTAAGTAAAGTCTCATAGAAACCGACTTACATAAAAATTAAGATATGAAAATAATAGATTAATCAATTTAATGGTATAATTGAACAGTATTATGTTTGAAAATTCTGATAAAGGAGGGTCGATTCTGAAGTTATAGTGAAAGAACTTTGTTTATATTAAAGAGGAGGCATGAAGATTGAAGTCAGCTTTGAAATTATTACGATTATTACTTGTTATTATTTTTTTACTTTCACCAGTTTTGAGTTCTAATCATGTAGTGACTGCAGCAGAATCAAATTCGAATTGGATGGAACAAGTGAGTGAGTTTAATTCAGATTTTAGTAAACAGGCTTTGCGTGATATTGTTTTACCAGGTACACATGATTCTGGTACTGCAACGATGGATGATTCGAATGATCCAAGAGACCCTGGTCCTGATTTTTGGGACTTAAAGAGTATAACGGAAAATACAGCTGCACACGTTGGAAAGTCGATTCTAGCGGATTGGTCACAAACACAAGGTTTAACGATTGAAGAACAACTAGATGAAGGAATTCGTTATCTTGATTTACGTGTTGCGCCGAATGTATGGCAACCAGTGTTAGATAGTTATCAAATTCAAGAAACAAATTTACGTACTCTTCATGGCTTGTATGGTGAAGGTGTAGATGAAATTATTGCTGATACGAAAGCATTTTTGGATGAGAATGAAAAAGAAATTGTTATTTTAGATTTTCAACATTTTTATGAGATGACAGAAACAAGCTATGAATATCTAAATGATTTACTGCAAGATACATTCGGTGATTTATTAATTCCTCCTTCGTATGGTGTAGATGTTACACTAGAGCAGTTATGGAGTGAGAATAAAAGAGTTATTGTTCTATATGGTACAGATCACCAACGTTATACAGATGAGTTAGATATACGAAATCTGTATGCTAATGATTTCCAAACATGGATATGGGATCGGAAAACGAATATGCAATCAGATTGGGCTAATACGATAGACGTCGATGTGTTAAAGGACAAGCTAGATGAAAGTATTGCGTCTGCGAGTGAAAATAAAATCTTTGTCCTTCAAGGTGTATTAACGCCTGATGATGATCTCATTGTTGATGCTGTTTTAGGTGGATTTGATCCATTCTCAGCTACAGCTGTAGATAATCTACATGATTTGGTCAGACTTGCAAACAATGAAATTCCGAATTGGGTTCAAGATGAATGGTCTGATGCGAATCTAAATGTTGTTATGATGGATTGGTTCCACGAAACTGATATCGTTGACATAATTAGAAGTATTAACGAAGGCAGTGTATTTGATGGGCCAAACACAGACAATATGACATTAATTGCTACGATTGACTCAGAAGGTTCTCCACAATCAGGACAGAAGCATCGTTCCAGTAACAATTTCAAAATAGAAGACATCCCTTCAAATACAGAAAAACTCTATTGGGAAATTACTGAAAATGACAAAAGTGATGTAATTAGCTTTAGTGTGAAAGAGGATGTAACGATTTTAACAGATCCAATTATCTTTAATTCATTAAAAAATGGTTCATATACGGAAGTAGTTAAGAATGATTCAGTGTATATTGCAGATCCGAAGAATACTGGTGGAAAATCGTTTACCGTAAATGTTTATAGCGTGCAATAAAATAGAGTAGGTTTAGTTAATAACAATTTGCTTCACTTAAGGTCGTTATGATTCATTGAATAAGTTAAGCAACGTACAATTACAAACAAAGATCGTTTATTTTTAAAGGTTAATATGATTTTACGTCAGACTTGAACATTTGTGTTCAAGTCTTTTTTTCGTTTAATAGATGGCTAATTTTATAACAACAATATAGTAAATAAAGGTAGGAATTATTATGAGCTTTTTTCTAAATGTCTAGGGTATAAATTATAAGATGTGATCATATCATTATATGTATTTAATTTCCAATTGATAGGAGGATGCTTGATGGAGAATTTAACACGTAATCAAGCTAGAGAGATTATTCAACCGTTTTATAATCTGTTCTGTGAAGATAAAAGAGATTGGGAAAAGGGTTTTGCCGTTTTAGATAATAATTGGAAAGGTTATTTCACGAACAATGAATGGAGAGGGAAGAGGGAGACTCGCGAGTTTTTACAAGAGTTTTTTGAGCATATTCCAGATATTCAAGTTCGTATTATTGAAGTTCTTGCAGATGGTAATTCCATTGCTGTTAGAAGTGAACTAAAGGGTACACCAAAATCAGATTTTCTAGTTCCGTATTCTGGTCGTTCTTTCTCTATCATGACTCTTGATATACATAGGGTTAGAAACGGAAAAATTATTGAATTGTTTCATTGTGAAGATTGGGAAACAGCAGCCCATCAATTAAGTGGTGAAGGATGATTGTTGAAGTAGAGTTTGTTCATTGATCGATAATTATTTTCTAAATTTCATTCTAAACAAAGAATATAAATGAGGTGCGTTAATATGACAAAAAAAGTGTTAATTGCATTATCAGAGCATGGTTTTTGGGTAGAGGAGTTAATGCTTCCTTTAAAACATTTACAAAATGCTGGATTTGAAGTGGACTTTGTGACACCTACTGGTCAATTACCTTTTCCAGATGGAGCGAGTCTAGATAGTACGTATGTTGACCCCCCACTTGGTCGCACCGTGACAAGCTCAGCATTAGCAGAGATAGGTGAAAGACAAGATTGGGGTGTCTTGTTTGCAGATCGCATGAATCTTAAAGATTGGTTTCCTGTTAGACCATATTTAAGTGCAGACAATTATATCGGACATTTAGAAATGTATTATGAGCAACGAGCGAAAGCGTGGGAGAATCTGGGTGATTATGATGCCTTATTATTAGTTGGTGGAAGTGGTCCAATTGTAGATATGGTGAACAATCAGCGTATTCACGATTTAATTCTAGGATTCTATTATGCTGATAAACCTATTGCAGCTGAATGTTATACAGTAACATGTTTAGCTTTTGCAAGAGAGTTAGACTCCCGTAAGAGCATCATTGCAGGTAAGCATGTAACAGGACATACGATGGAATACGATTATACGGATGGTTGGTCAATTGTAGCAAATGGCGATTACTTGAACTTTGGTGCTCCACCTTTTTCGCTTGAGTATATCCTTAGGGACTCAGTAGGCCAGAACGGACAATTTCATGGTAATGTCGGGCGAAAAACATCTGTTATTTTAGATTATCCATTCCTAACGAGCCGATCAGTTGCTTCGTCTGATTTATGTGGAAAAGTCCTAGTAGAATGCTTAACAGAAGGCGTTCGAAAGTATGGTTGGAAATAACGATTAAGGTGGATAACGATGCTAAAAATGAATCAACGGGAAACAGTAGTTAGATTTTTGCACAGTCTGCAAACAGAACAAGGTGGTTTCAAGAATACTTTACATGACCCTGGTTTACCTCAGCCAAGCCTTAGTGTCATCAAAGCGCTAGACTTTTTCGGACATACACCACATCGACCAGATGATCTTTTTACGTATATAACCTCGTTATACGACAAAGCGACAGGAGGTTTCCTAGATCCATCGACTGGGAAACCTAGCGTTTTTAGTACAGCTATTGGACTACTTATTCTTCATGGGATTGGAGCCAAAGGTTTTTTAAACGATAGTGTCATGAGAGCATTAGCGTTCATGAGTGAACATGCGACTAGTTGCGAGGAGCATTTTATGCTGATCGGTGTAATTGATGAGTGTAAAGTTCCATTTCATCCAACATCGTCTATCCTTTTCTTCCGCCAAATGGAAGAGGAGGATGGTTCATTCGGTAACTCAGTCTTATACAATGCGATAGCTGCAAGTGCATTGTTACGTATAAAGCAACCATTGAAAAATCCAAAAACAGTTAAAAGCTTGCTCTTATCGGGACAAGTAGCAAGCGGTGGATTTGCAAATGAAGAAGGTAAAGCTGATCTTTGGACGACGTATTGTGTCATGAGAGCTTTAGATCTATTACAAGTTCGCCCTCAAATCACAAGCTTAACGAATTGGATTATGGAAATGTGTGATGGTCATGCTTTTGCATTGCCTAATCAAGCTGCAAATGCGAACACAACATATCAATGTGTGAGTATTTTAAATTGGATTTGTGAACCTGTTCTTCATGCAGCAAAGTGTGGAGACGTAACAATGATGAGACAGTGGCTTGAAGCTGGGGGAGATCCAGATATAACCGACTTGCAAGGATGGACTCCGTTAATGGCGGCATCGGTTCGTGGGCAAGCAGAGATAGTGAAGCTGCTGTTATCTGATGATAATCCTAATGCGAAAAAAGCAGATTGTACACGACGATTGGATTCAGCGGATGCATCGGCAATATTTTGGGCTGGTCAGTCAGGAGAAATAGAAACTGTGAAACTTCTTTTAAGGGATACACCTGAACAAATCTATGATATTAGTCTGGTTAACGGTCACAACATCTTGTTGCAGGCGGCTTTTTTCGGTTCAGAAAAGCACTTAACTCTTGCTAAGTGGTTACTTGAAGATATTGGCAAAATTTTGTCTATTCCGAAAGAGAATATAGAAGAAATAGAACAAGCACGACTTAAGTTAACGACAGCAACGAATGTGAGAGGTTATAACGGATTAACGATGTCTAAGCTATGGGGCAATAAAGAAATGGAAGCCCTTTTTACAAAATACGATAAGAGCACAGAACAAGAACGTGCCAGTTATTTAGAAAAGCTGCTCACTGACATTTCGATTCCAACAACTGTTGAAGAAAGCCAATTAAAACAGCAATTAACCGATCGCTTGATTCATGAGATAACGAATAGCTTCAAAATGTTGAACGATGAAACGGCAGATGATATTGAAGCAGTGAAGCAACATTTGTTAGAACGTATGAATGAAATACTCGCCCATCCTGAATTTGATATGAACTGTTTAGGTGGACCGTTAAGTGAAACTCCCATTATTGCTGCGATTACAGGTGTTGATACGTCAAAGGATATAGCTGATTTTAGATTGAACGTTGTCACGATGTTATTGGAACACGGAGCAGATCCAGATATTCCAGAGAAACATCCGATGGCTGTTGATGCCGTTATTCGTGCTGCTGTTCTTAATCATTTTCCTATTCTTAAGAAAATATTGAAGTATATGAAGTCACTTGCTTTTCAAGCTGCTTTGAATGAAAAACCGTCTATTAACGGTCAAACCGCTCTACAAGATACGGTTCACCGTGCATTAACTGCTTCAGAAGATACATTACAAAGTCATTTAGAGCAAATAATATGGTGTATCTCGAAGGGTGCTAGGTATGATATTGAAGACCATACGGGTACATCTCCTGAAAAACTAGCAAGAAAAGCATTGCAGGATTCTGTATATAAGAGTAGAGCGTTAGATGTGATGGAAGCGTTAGGGATAAAAAATCTTTCTTTACTCTAACGATCAAATTAATGTCTTAGGAGGAAATAATGAGACTGAAAAATAAGAAAATTGGAATTTTGATTGAAAGTGATTATTTCGAGGAAGAAATCTTTTACTATCAGTTTCGGTTTCCTGAAGAAGGAGCAGAGCTTCATTTCTTAACGAGGCTTTGGGGGCAAGATGAGCTTCAGTTTCATGGACATGAATACAAAGCTCCTATTCAATGTAATGAGAGCTTTGAGGAAATGAGTGATGAAGAGCTTAATTCCTATGATGCGATTATCATCCCTTCAGGAATCGTTGCTGACCGTTTACGTTATTCGGAGGATGTTACACAAATTCCACCAGCATCACAGTTTATGAAGCGAGCATTTGAAAACGAGAATATTATAAAAGGGATCATCTGTCATGGTATGTGGCTTATGTCACCCATTTCCGATGTCATTCGTGGTCGACGAGTAACTGTTCATAATAATTTGATTTCCGATGCGAGGCAATACGGACTGGAATATTGTAATGAGGATATTGTTGTAGATGGTGACCTTGTTACTGGACGTACAGGTGGGCATTGTAATCTCTTTGCCGCAAAAATTATTGAGATTTTAGAATCTAAGTGAGTGCCGATAAAGTTAAATTTCCATCAGAGGGGCCTTCTACATCCTCTGATGGTTAGTTAAACTACTGTTTATTTTTTATGTTTTGAAGAGAGTGTATTAGTGTTAGTCGATACGTGATAAAGGTGGTTTAATATGAATTCGATAGCCATTAAGCAAAAAGTAGGTCGACCATATCCACTTGGAGCAACTGTTGATGAGCTTGGTGTGAATTTTTCTGTTTTTTCCGAGAATGCGGAGAAGGTTGAGTTGTTGCTGTTTGATAGGCATGACACAAAAAATCCTTTTGCATCAATTGAACTAGACCCAAATGGGAATCGAACGAATCATTTTTGGCATGTATATGTGGAAGGTATTAAGGAAGGGATACATTACGCATATCGTGTTGATGGTCCACAAGAAGTGAATGAAGGGTATCGGTTTGACAGAGACAAAGTGTTAATTGATCCATATGCATTAGGAAATACAAATACACTTTGGGATCGAGGCAATGCTTGTAAATCAGGAGATAATGTAGATACTTCGATGCGTAGTGTTGTGATTAATCCAGACAACTATGATTGGGAAGGTGATGAAGCTCCTCTAACTCCAATGAAGGATTCAATTATTTATGAAATGCATGTTAGGGGTTTTACGAAGTCTTCTACATCTGATGTAAATCATAAAGGAACATTCAAAGGTGTTATTGAGAAGATTCCTTACTTAAAGGAGCTTGGTGTAACTGCTGTTGAATTGTTGCCAGTTTTTGATTTTGATGAGAAGGATATCTATAAGACGTTAGATAATGGAGAACAGTTGAAAAATTATTGGGGCTACAGTACATTAGGTTATTTTGCACCGGAAGAGAGCTATTGTGTTGAACCAGCAAGTGGTTCTCATTTAGATGAATTTCGTGACATGGTGAAAGCACTTCATCGAGCTGGAATTGAAGTCATCCTTGATGTCGTATTCAACCATACCGATGAAGGAAATCATGAAGGTCCGATATTTTCTTTTAAAGGCTTCGATAATAAGGTGTATTACGATACGGTTGCAGGAGATCGTCAATATTACATGGATTACACAGGATGTGGCAATACGTTGAATTGTAATCATCCTGTTGTGGAAAAGTTTATTACAGATTCTCTAAAGTTTTGGGTCAAAGAGATGCATGTAGATGGATTTAGGTTTGATGAAGGATCAGTCTTATCACGAGGTGAAGATGGAAAGCCGTTAAAATATCCCCCCGTACTCTGGAACATAGATTTAGATGAAGAGTTTGAGCATACAAAGCTTATTGCGGAAGCGTGGGATGCTGGTGGACTTTATCAAGTTGGTAGTTTTCCAGGTTATCGTTGGGCTGAATGGAATGGGCAATACCGTGATAGCGTTAGACGGTTTGTTAAGGGAGATGGCGGTTTAATTGGTGAAATTGCTGCTCGAATAGCTGGCAGTGCAGATATTTATGAGCATTCAAGGCATACACCGAATAACTCGATTAATTTTATTACATGTCACGATGGGTTTACGATGATGGATCTCGTTTCTTATAACGAGAAACATAACGAACAGAATGGCGAAGATAATCGAGATGGAATGGATGAGAATTTCAGTTGGAATTGTGGAGTTGAAGGAGAAACAGATGAAAAGTCGATTAATCAATTAAGAAAACAGCAAATCAAAAATTATTGTACTATTTTGATGCTTTCTCAAGGAATTCCGATGATTCTAGCTGGAGATGAAGTTGGCAGAACACAACGAGGAAATAACAATGCATACTGTCAAGATAATGATATTAGTTGGTTCAATTGGAACATGGTTGAGCAAAATCTAGACTTGTTCCATTTCTTCAAAAATATGATTGCTTTTCGAAAAGATCACGAGATTTTACGAAGAGGTCGTTTCTTTGATGGGTTTGTTAATTCTCGAGGGTTAAAAGATATCGATTGGCATGGATGTGAGTTACATGCACCAGGCTGGCAAGATAAGAATTCTCGTGTTCTCTCTTTTACTATGGGAGCATTGAAAGATGCAGATACTGATATTCATGTCATGATGAATATGGAAAATGAGCAAAGCCTGTCCTTCAAACTACCACAATTAAATAGGGAAAGAACATGGCATCGATTTGTTGATACGTCACTAGAATCTCCTGATGATATCGTACTAAAGGGCGAGGAGATAGTCATTGAAGGAGTAGAATACGAGGTCAATCCTCATAGTGTTGTCATTTTAATTTCTAAATAATAGAATCAAGCACTCTGCTGTTAAAGGTTATATGAAAGCAGAGAAGTTTGAACCAGTTCGTCTATGAAAATAGAAAAGAGGAGATTGAAATGAAAAATATGACATTTACTTTTTCTGATACGATTGCTGGATATGTAAAAATGTACGATTGGGATAATCAAACGTTTACACTAGAAACGTCAGATGGAAGACCATATAACGTGAAATTAACAGATACGACATTTGCTGAATTAGTCCGTAATTTCGGAGAACCTTATATTGACTGTTCAGGTCAAATGAAAGATATGCTTGCAGAAGGAAGATTTCTGTATGCTCACGGGATCTTCTATCCAGAAAATAATCAATTGAATTTTGAAGCAAAACACATCGTTTTCCTTGGAAGAACAGAAACTGAGTACCGATTTGAAGGTCAAGATTGGTGGATTAAACAAGTAAAAGCACTTGCAGACTTCTATTTAGAAGCTCAATTCGAAGGTGGAGAAATCGATTATAGTAAGTATCGTACAACGTTAAATCTAGAAGGTGGACATGAAGATACAACTAGACAAGAAACGGATACGATTTCTCGTCTAGTGTATGGATTTGCTTCTGCATATATGATGACAGGAGAAGAACATTATCTTGAAGCGGCTGAGAAGGGAACGAAATATTTACGAGAACATTTCAAGTGCTCTGATAATAGTGAAGATATCACGTATTGGTATCATGCAATTGATGTAAAGGACGGGAAAACAAGAAAGATTCTTGCATCTGAATTTGGAGATGATTACAATGCAATTCCGGCTTATGAACAAATCTATGCATTAGCTGGTCCTACTCAAACGTATAGAGTGACAGGAAACAATGAAACGTTACGTGATATCGAGAATACAGTCAACTTATTCGATAAATACTTCTTAGATCGAAAACAAGGTGGATATTTCTCTCATATTGATCCGATTACATTTGATCCAAGAAGTGAAGCATTAGGAACGGATCGTTCTCGGAAAAACTGGAACTCAGTTGGAGACCATGCACCAGCTTACTTAATTAATTTGTGGCTTGCTACGGGAGAAGAGCGTTATAAAAGCATGCTAAAATATACGGCTGATACAATTACAGAGCATTTCCAAGACTATGATCATAGTCCATTTGTGCAAGAAAAATTCCATGAGGATTGGTCGCATGATCAACAATGGGGCTGGCAGCAAAATCGAGGTGTCGTTGGGCACAATTTAAAAATAGCGTGGAACTTAACTCGAATGAACAATGTAATTCCAGCTAAAGGTTATATGGAGTTTGCGGAGAAGATTGCAGAAATTATGCCTCAAGTAGGGGGAGACCTTCAGCGTGGTGGTTGGTATGATGTAATGGAAAGAGAGTTAGGTAAAGGGGAGGAGTTTCACCGCTTTGCTTGGCATGATCGGAAAGCATGGTGGCAACAGGAACAAGGAATTCTTGCGTACTTAATTATGGCAGGTGTAATGAAGAAAGAAGAATATTTGAAGCTTGCACGTGAATCAGCTGCTTTTTATAATACTTGGTTTTTGGATCATGATTCTGGTGGCATCTACTTTAATGTGCTTGCAAACGGTCTGCCATATTTACTTGGTACGGAGAGAATGAAAGGAAGCCATTCTATGAGTGGATATCATTCATTTGAATTAGCATATTTAGCAGCAGTTTATACGAATCTATTAATAACGAAAGAACATATGGATTTCTATTTTAAGCCATATGCAAATAGCTTTGCAGACAACATTTTACGCGTACAACCAGATATGTTACCAGATGGGTCAGTAAAGATTGAGAAGGTTTGGATTGATGGAAAAGAGTATGATGACTTCGATGCTGACGGCCTATTTGTACGTCTTCCACAAACCGAAAAACGTGTAAAAGTACAAGTAAGGATCGTACCTGCTGTTGGTGCAGAACATTTTGAAGCAAATGTTACTCGTGATAAAGATATAACTAAATTACAGTTAATTGGTGAATTTGACACAAGAGCATTAACTACATTCAAGCAAGCCTTTGCTAAGGTCATAAATGACGGTGCGACGAAGGTTGCGATAATTGTTAATGACCTAGATGAGATTTGTAAGGAAGGCATTCGTGCTATTATCTTCGAAACACAGAAACTATCACTTGATACTGAAGTTTATATCATTGGTGCAACAGAGGAGCTGAAACAACGTTTTACTGATGAACAATTTGATGAAGGAATCATTTTCGCAGAATCACTCGAAAGCGTACAGTTGACGGTAAATAAAAGGTGACAACATTTTTTAAGAGCTCATATTTTAAGTTGTTGATTGGTTTAATTCTATTATTCTCAGCACTTATCGAACTAACAGAAGGTGTCATGAACACGATCTTTCACGACTACATTGAGCTTCATCATGGAATCTTAATTTATGCATTAGCACGTATAGGAATTAACATTACTGAAATTGTTGAAGGGGTAAAAATAACGAAGGAAGAATTTCCAGTAAAGAACGATAATAAGTTATTTGTGATGAAGGGAAAGAAATAAGAAAGCAAGATAAGCACTCAACAGATTGTTGAAGTGCTTATCTTTTTTTATGAGAGAGTAGTTTATTAAATAAAAGTAGCTTATTAATCAACTTACTACTCTTTTATCAATTTTGGATTAGAAACTAATACACTTCCCGTTCCATTTTCTTTACCAGCTGGATAGATGGTCGTTCTAATCCAATCAGCAGGTACATCAAACAATTGTGTCACAGAATAAAACTCCCAATCGTTTGTTACGTCAAATGTGGCTATCTTGTCGTTATCACCATTCCCATCATTATTATTGCCCTGACTACGTAAGCGGAGAGAAACAGTTTGTGTTTCTGAGCTGTCAGCCGCTTTTAACCAGATGCCAAACGTATACGAGTTTCCATCTGGATCGAAGTATAATGTTTTATTTACATAATCAACTGTATTATTTCCCTCAGCTACTAGTTCAAATGAGTCTGCTCGATCTTCTTCAGGTCTAGGGATAAAATCACTATGATTAGACAGGTTAAAATTCGTGATGTCTAGAGAAATATTGTCAGGAGACTTTCCAACGACTGACCACCCATTCACCTTACCTTTATCTAATAAGACTTTGCCATCCTCTTTTAATTGTGCCCGCTTAAGAAACCATTCTACTGTTGAAGGGAAATATAATTCATTACTTTGCAAATATACTCTAGGTGCAAAATCTTTCGCATATGTATATGCACTTATTACATCATTATTCCCTAAATTTGTGATTTCGCTATTGCTCTGTGCATTCGTAACATCTCTAAACCAACCTTTTCCGATTGAAAATTTAGGACTGTTAGGGCAACTAAAACCACAATCATCATTATTTTCATTTCCGCTATCTCCCCATCTTCCTGAGAAATCCATCCATGGTGTATTTTGTTTATTGAAAATTATAAAGTTGTTTTCTGGAATATTCCAAAGTGCACCTTTATTCGTATAATCATTGCCAAATCCATTTAACCTTGTGTGTTTACCAGTTGTCCAATAATTAGCATGACTTTGTTCAGCAGAATAAACAACAGGATGTCCATTTTCAAATTCAAATACAGATGCATTTTGCCAATCGTGTTCACTTTCATGTGAGGAGGGAAGAATGCTTTCTATTTCATTCGTTCTCTTATTTACAACTATCTTTACACCTTCCCAATCACCTGCATGTGCTCCACTAGGGAAAATACCAGCACCACCTATATTTCCATTATACGGATAAAAGAATCTATAATTTAAGCCAATATAATCAGCATATTCTAATACTTGTACATATGCTTTAGCAGAGTCTAAGTCTCCATCTCTATTAGAACTCGAAATTTTTAAATATTGATCGGACTCAGCTGCGTGAGTAGGGAGTATTTCTGAAATTGATAATAATAAGGCAATAAGAAGAACGATGGACAGTTTATGTTTTGCAATTGTCACGTCACACACTCCTTTTTAATAGTTAATAGCAATAGCTATTTCTTTTTATGTTTAAAATTTAGAATAATCAGATAAATGTAAGCGTACCTCCTTTACTTTTTATATTGTACAAGTTCCACATTTTTTTATATTTAAACTATTATTAACATGAATAGAGAAAAAATCTATTATCTTATTTTATAAAAGTCATATTAGTAGAATTGATACATGGATGAAATATAGAGTTGTGAAGGTAACAATGTTCATTTGTATAGTCTTTTAGTTTTTGATTTAAATATTGTAAGGGTGTTAAATGTGCTGGGATTTTTATGATATTTTAAAAAGTAATAATAAATCTCCTTTTTTTGATCATTTTCATGAATATTTAATTTAATATTCATATTACTATGATAATATTAGAAAGTAAGGAAAAATCATCAGGAGGTACATATTATGTGGAATAAGACAAAAAAATGGTTGTTTAGTAGTATCATTGCAGTTACTGCACTTTCTCCTTTATCGCAAACTGATGTAAGCGTTTTCGCTGAAGGGCCAAATGATCCAGCACCAGAAATTGAGGCTCGAGGAATTGAGAACGGTAAAAAGGTATTATTTGATAATGCGCACGGACAAACAGCTGGTGCGGCAGATTGGGTAATTGATGGAGGTTTCTCCGATTTCGCAAATGCACTTGCTGATCATGGATATGCTGTAAAAGAGCTTAGAAAAACTACCCCGATTACATATGAAGATTTAATAGATTACGATACATTTGTTATTCCTGAAGCAAACATCCCTTTCAAAACTTCAGAACAAGATGCAATGTTGCAATATGTTGAAAATGGAGGAAGTATCTTCTTCATTTCTGATCATTATAATGCTGACCGTAATAAAAATCGTTGGGATTCGTCTGAAGTTTTTAACGGATACCGTCGTGGTGCTTGGAGTGATCCTACAAAAGGAATGAGTACGGAGGAACGTAATTCAAGTGCGATGGAAGACGTTAATAGCTCTGATTGGTTAGCAGATAACTTCGGAATTCGTTTCCGATACAATGCACTTGGAGATGTTACTGCAAATCAAATTGTAACACCAGATCAATCCTTTGGAATAACAGAAGGTGTACAAAGGGTTGCGATGCATGCAGGTTCAACGATGGCGATTGTAGATCCAGCGAAAGCAAAGGGAATCGTCTATTTGCCTAGTACAAATGCTGCGTGGTCACATGCTGTAGATCAAGGTGTATATAATGGTGGAGGAATAGATGAAGGCCCATATGCTGCAATTGGTAAGGTTGGAATAGGAAAGGCAGCATTCATTGGTGATTCATCTCCCGTTGAAGATGCAACACCAAAATATAAACGTGAAGAAAATGGCTCTTCAAAAAGAACTTACGATGGATTCCTAGAAGCTGATGATGCAACACTTTTAGTAAACATGGTAGATTGGTTGTCAGAGCAAGAAAATTATACGAGCTTTGCTGATGTCTCAGGTCTTGAGTTAGATACTCCTACACCATTATTGATTTTTGAAACACCTGAAAATTCTACAGAACCTGAAGTTGAACCGTGGTCACAACCATCTCCAGGTTACAAGTGGTGGGATGCCTCTACATTTGCTTTCGGTTCATACGGTTATGTGGAAGCTGGACAAGGTCAAAGTTCAAACATCTTCTTCTCAGAATACATTGAGGGAAGTAGCTACAATAAAGCATTAGAAATATATAATGGAACGGATCAAACGATTGATTTATCTCAATATACGATTGAACTTTCAAACCTTTCTAGTAGTATATCTTTAAGAGGTACACTTGGAAGTGGTGAAGTTTTTGTCATTGCAAACCCTAATGCAGAATCAGCGATATTAGCAGAATCAGACGTAACCGATTCAAACATGGTCTATAATGGTGATGATTCCGTAACATTAAAGCAAAACGGAACGGTAATTGATGTTATTGGTACAGCTGGTACAAGCTTTGCAAAAGATAAAACGCTTGTAAGAAATAGTGATATTACCTCGGGATCCTCTAGTTACAATAGTAGTGAATGGACAATCTATCCTTCTAATACGTTTAACTATATTGGTAGTTATTAATACTAGTTATATTGTGAACATTAACGCTCAGCCTTATGTAGGTTGAGCGTTATTTCTTTGTGAGGTCATGCAAATGAAGAGTTTGAAGAAAAAAGATATGTAAATAAGTAATATATTTCCAATATATTAGATGTTATGAGAATAAAGTAACATATCATTATTTATTACAGGTGCTTGCCCAACTTCATTTATTATGTTCATTTTTAAGAATGTCTCAAGAGAACCAGATAAGTCATCCTTAAAATGAGCCTGCCATGTGCAAACAAGAAAGTCATCTTTAATTTCTATCCATGAAATCGTATTACCTGAAATATTATAAAATCGTAGCGCTTCTCCTTCTGGGAAAATATAAACATTACCAAGGATTTCAGAAGGATATCCAGTTTCGAGTGGCTGGTTCATATAATGAATAGGTTGATAAATTCTCGTAATCTGTTTCCTAGCCTCCTAAAGAGACCCACGATACAATCTTTCTCTTTCCTCTTCACTTAATGGAGAATTAATTCGAATCTCGCCATTATCCCAATTCACTTCATACCCAAAGGTTTGTGCAATAAAACGAAGTGGCACATAGACCGATCCATCTTTCAACTGTGCTGGTGATTGTAGATCTAGAATCACATCATGATACACTCTTCCTTGCAGTTTGGCCTGATGTGCATTAGGTTTTATACTTAACTGTTCTCCCCATTTCTGCACAATTACTGTAGATGTTTTCGAATTCCATTTCACTTGTACATTCAACGCTTCACTGACAGTGCGAAGTGGAATGAGTGTTCTCCCGTTATAAGTAATAGTAGTAAGTTGTTCCGTTACAGTTTCACCTGCTACTATTAATTTAGTAGTAGAAGTAGATTCAGCATGCACATTAGGTTGACTTATACTAAGTACAAAATAAATAGTTACTACGAATAATAGAATAGACCACTTATTTATCAATTGTACCTTCCAATGCTTTAATTAAGTAAACGTGCCAAAATTGTGCCACTTACCAAAAAGAAAAGAAATAGCGCGGTTTCTCAAAGTGAGAAAACCGCGCTATTTCATCGTTTTAAAAGATGATTCCGACTGGGTTCGAACCAGCGACCTCTACCCTGTCAAGGTAGCGCTCTCCCAGCTGAGCTACGGAATCATGATATGTATCATATTTATCCAGTATGTTTGGACAAATATAATTATAACGTGTTCAAAATAAAAGTCAATAGCATCACTATCGAGAGGGGGAAATGAAGTTTGAATTCAATAATCTTACACAATGTCTTATTCACTTTGAAGATCGATAGTTTTCTTTAATTTGACTATAATTACCCACATTTTTTCTTACTATTATTAACAAATGGTGAAGCATATTTCAATATGATAATGCTCATTTACCGTTGGTGATTATTACAAATTGTAAATTCCTTTTTTCACTATCGTCATATTTGTAATAAAATATATAATAGAGAGAATTGATTTTATTATCTTATAATTGGATTTTTATGAGATTAATCATGAAGTTTAGGTAGAGGAGTTGAGGAATTGAAGGCGCTTAAAGTGTTATTATTTGTTATTGCTATTTTTATTATATTTATCCCTTTCTATCATTTGAATGCGTCTTATCAAGAGGTAGGCAAGTTGTTAGAAGGTTCTAAGAGTGAGGATTCTCCTACGCGTATTGCAATTATTTATCCAGAGTTGGGTTCATACTCTTGGAAACAGATTGTGCAAGGTGCGATGCAGCAGGCTCAGGAGAATGAGATGATTCTTGAGGTGAGAGGTTCATATAATGGGAATGTTGAAGAAATGGTGAAGGAAATGAATGTTTCCATTGCATCGAATGTCGATGGCATCTTGGTTATGGGAATGGATGATGCCAACCTTAATAAGGAAATTGATAAGGCAGTAATGAGAGGAATACCTGTGATTACTTTCATGAATGATGCACCAACTACTTTTCGGAAGGCGTATGTGGGACCTGATTACTATGAAGCAGGTATTGTGATGGGACAACTGATTGCAGAACAATATTCACAACGAGACCGAGTTGGAATAATAGGAGAATCGCAATTAACGAATATTGAGCAAATGAAAGTCAATGGGATCAAGAAAGTGCTTAAATCAGAATATGGTGTAGAGGTTGTAGAGGGATTAACTTCAGAACAGCTAGGTGTGTTAAATCCTGTGCAACGAGCAACGAATGCGATGTTGAATCGTTACCCTAAGTTAGACTTATTAATTGGCGTAAATGCTCGTAGTACAGAAGATTTACTTCATGTTATCGAAAATCGTGCGCGGATGGATCGGTTTCAAATTTTCTCCTTTAATCGTATTGAGGAGATGGAGCATGTAGATGGAAGTGTCGTGTATGACAATAATGAAATTGGTGAGAAATGTATCTTGCTTATGAAACAATGGTTAGCTGCTGATAGGCTACCGCTAAAAGAAATCAACTATGTTTCGATAGATGTCGTCTATCCTTATCAAGTGAGGAGAATGAAAAATGAATAAAATCCAGAATAAAATCATTCTCTTATCTATGGTGATTATGCTAATTATGGGGGCTTTTTGGTTTATCATGACGATGTTAAACAATCAGTCCAGCCAAGTGTATAACACAATATTGAAAAGATATTTATTATTAAATGAAGTATCAACTTATAGTGATAATGCAATTGCACATTTAAATCAGTACATTAGTATACCATCTAAAAGTAATCAAGAACTGTATGAGCAAATAAAAGGGGAGTTCAACTCGTTATCTAAGAGTGTTCATCAGATACAAAATGACCGAAATATTATTACGATCACTGGTTATATCGAAATGATTAATAGGCAAATCCATGAAATGGATGCAGCAGTTTTATCGTTAGAAAATCAGAATTCAATCAATGTGAATTATCATGCTGAAGAGGCTGCGAAAATCTCGCAATATATAAATGAAACGACATTGACGTTATTTAAGCAGGAAGTTCGTTTTCACGAGAAAGTATACTTAGAGATTTTTGAACTGAGCCGAAATTTGAATCGTCTCGGATTATTGTCGATCACGGTAATTTTCTTGCTGTTAGTAGCTTTTTCATATTGGGTTTCAAAAGGGATTACGAGATCGATACATATATTATTACAAGGGGCGAAACAAATCTCGAAGGGGATCTTTCAATATCCGATCAAAATAGACTCGAATGATGAAATAGCATTTTTAGGTGACACGTTTGATCAAATGCGTCAAAACTTAAAGCGTTCAATAGAGGAAATGAAGCAGAAAGCAGAGCTTGAGAAACGGTTGCAGCAATCACAATTATTGTTACAAGAGAAGGAATTGCAACGGTTACAAAGCCAGATGAATCCTCATTTTCTATTCAATACGTTGAACCTGTTGTCTAAGAAAGCATATTTAGAAGGGGCGGAACAAACGAGTGATTTAATAGTAAGTGTCTCGAATTTATTACGTTATAACTTAAGTAAATATGATGAGCCAGTAAAGTTAAGTGAGGAAATCTTCATCGTAAAAGAGTATTTCACTATATTGAAAGCCCGCTTTACGAAACGTTTGTCTGTATCGTATGAAATTGATGAACAATGCTTGAATTACTTAATTCCGAATTTGATTTTACAACCGTTGATTGAAAACGCCTTCATTCATGCGATTGAACCATTTGAAGATGGTGGGGAAATAATACTTAGAGTACGAGATATGGAGAATGAGATAGTAATAGAAGTTGAAGATGATGGACCAGGAATAGACGCAACAGCTGATACTCAAGAACAGAAAAAAGGTAACTCAATTGGTTTGGAGAATGTACGGAAACGGCTTGAATTGTTTTATAGCTCGGAAAATGTAATGAACATAAGCAGTATTCAAGGGCAGGGGACGACGATTATTTTACATTTACCAAAGGGGTGAGCTACATGACTAGAATATTAATTGCTGAAGATGAGGAGATTGAACGTATCGCACTTAAGAAAATGATTGAAGATAATGTTCCACATATAGATATTGTATCAGTAGCGAGCAATGGAAATGAAGCAGTACAACAGGCACTTGAACACAAGCCTGATTTGATTTTAATGGACATTCAGATGCCTGGTATAGATGGTCTTACAGCGATTGAGCAAATATTAGAGCAACATTCATCAACAAAAATGGTGATCGTATCTTCATATGATACATTTTCTTATGCCCAGAAGGCGATTCGACTAGGTGTGAAAGATTATTTGTTAAAGCCGAGTAAGAAACAGGTTATTCTAGAAACAATTGAAGGTATCGTCAAAGAAATTGAAGACCAAAAGAAAATGCAGTCACATATGGACCAAGTTGCTCCGCTGATGGAAACCGAAATCGTGACACAGCTCTTATTTGATCATCTTCATGAAGTACAAGTGAAGCAGTTACTTGATTACTTTGAAATAAGTGAGGAAAGTAAAATGTTCGTATTATCAATTAGCATCATGGCGATGGATAGAGAAATGAGCCAAGCTGAACGTAATGAATTATATAAAGTGATTAAAGAAACGTTTCACAACGTATCAAAAGGTTGGGTTGGAGCACTTTCAAGCTTACAATTACCGATCATTTCATTTGTGCCAGATAAGCAAGCTAACGCTCATAAAAAACATGCGTTAGCGATTATTCGCAAGTTAAAAAATGCAACATCAAAGTGGAAAGACGTGAAGATTTTTATCGGAGTAGGTGGGGTAAGTGAAGGTATGTCACACCTGAAAAATTCATATCATGAGGCTTTACGAGCATCACTTCATATAGAATCTGCTTCTGGATTTTGCTTCTATTCTGACTTAGATAATGAGCAAAAAGAGATCGAGCATTCACTTATAAAAATAGAACGATCCATTATCGAAGCACTTGAGCGTGATAATTATGATCAAATCAAAGAAATGGTTATTGAAATGATCGAAGCTGGTCGCAAGCTACAAAAAAATATAAAGGAAATTCAAAATCAAATTCAGCAAGCGTTTTTTATGATGTATCGTCATTTCGATGAACTGGGATTACAGATTGGTAAGCACGTCTTCTCACATACGATTACAAATTATCGTCAGCTTCGTACTGAAACAGCTTATCAAATAAGTGCAATATTGAAAGAATTCGAAGAGAAGCGGAGCGAGAGACAGGTAGATACTGCTTCGAAAATTAAAGAGTATATTCACAAAACGTATAAGAGTGAACTATCGTTAGAGGTTCTTGCTGAGAAAATGAAATTGAGTCCACAATATATAAGTAAGATTTTCAAGGATAAGTATGGGTTAAGTTATATTGATTACTTGACACAGTGTCGAATTGAAAAGGCAAAAGAATATATACGTCAAGGAGAGAAGAGCTTAAAAGAGATTGCACTAGATATCGGTTATAAAGACCCGAACTATTTTAGTAGAGTCTTCAAGAAAATGTGTCAGATGTCACCTACTGATTATCGGAATAAGTACAAATCATAAGTCCTATTCCCTATATCCAGCACAATATCTTAAGACATTAGCAATATCTTAAAATAATCCTACTAATCTTAAATAATTACAGAACATTATAAATTAAAACGCTTTCATAGATGATAAATTGTAAGTGTAAGGATTGAATGAAGGAGGAATAGAGATGAAAAATCGAGTTTGGCAAATGTTCTTAGTATTAACAATGTTCACGTTGGTACTAGCTGCATGTGGTAATGGTGCAACTGAAAGCAGCAGCGAATCAACTGGATCTGAGAGCACAAATAAAGAAACAGCTTCATCAGATGATGGAATTGTAATTGGATTCTCAATGGATACATTGGAAGAGGAAAGATGGCAACGTGACCGTGACTTATTCGTGGCTCGTGCTGAAGCATTAGGAGCAACTGTTAATGTACAAGCTGCAAATGGTGATGACGCGAAACAACTTGCACAAGCTGAGAACTTAATCAGCCAAGGTGTTGACATTATCGTTGTAGTACCACATGATGCAGAAGTTACAGCTTCAATTGTAGAAAAGGCTCATAAAGAAGGTATTAAAGTTATCTCTTATGACCGTTTAATTAAAAATTCAGATGTTGACTTATATGTATCATTTGATAACGAGCGTGTAGGAGAAATGCAAGCGAAAGCGATTACAGAAATAGTTCCAAGTGGTAAATATGCATTGATTGAAGGTGCAGATACAGATAACAATGCTCACCTATTCAAAAAAGGTCAAATGAATATTCTACAACCTTTAATTGATAGTGGCGATATTGAAATCGTTTACGATCAGTGGACTGATGAGTGGGATCCTGCAAATGCACTAGCGAACATGGAGAATGCGCTTACAGCAAACAATAACGAAATTGATGCAGTAGTTGCAGCAAATGATGGTACTGCTGGTGCAGTTATTCAAGCTTTAGCAGCACAAAGTTTAGCTGGTGAAGTTCCAGTATCAGGTCAAGATGCAGAGCTTGCTGGTGTTCAACGTATCGTTGAAGGAACACAAACAATGACTGTATACAAACCAATTAAGTTACTTGCTGAAACAATTGCTGAGCAAGCAGTTGCAATGGCAGAAGGTAACGAAGTGGAAACAAACAGCACTGTAAATAACGGTAAAATCGATGTACCTTCAATTCTTTTAGACCCTATTTCGGTTAACAAAGATAACATCGATGACACAATTATTGCTGATGAGTTCCATTCAAAAGACGACGTATACAAATACAGCAAATAATGAAGGAATTGGAGAATGTGGACATGTTACATGTTCACATTTTTCTCGAAATATAAGAAGGCATAACATCTAGCTTCAAGCGTCATCGGTTTGCAATCATAAGTTGAGTTGTCAAGAAGGTGAAGAGCGCCTTTTCGCCAACTTGCCTTATGCTTGTCACCGTTAGGCGGGCGCTTTGCGCTTTTGTTAAAAGGGGGATAAACAATGTCAGTCGTACTTGAAATGAAGAACATTACGAAAGAGTTCCCTGGTGTGAAAGCACTCGATCAAGTTAATTTCGTTGCCAAAAAAGGCGAAATTCATGCGCTGTGTGGTGAAAACGGTGCAGGTAAGTCAACGTTAATGAAAGTATTGAGTGGGTTGTATCCAAGCGGTACGTATGATGGAACACTTGAGATTAACGGAAAAGTATGTGAATTTAAAACGATTAAAGATGCTGAAAAAGCGGGGATTTCAATTATCTATCAAGAATTAGCATTAGCAAAACAAATGACAGTTGCAGAAAACCTCATTCTCGGAAATGAGCCTGCAAAGTTCGGGATTATCAATAAAAACATCATGTTCAAAGAAGCTGAAAAATGGTTGAAAGAAGTAGGGTTAAAAGGGGTTAATCCTGAAACGATTACTGGAACGTTAGGAATCGGGAAGCAACAGTTGATTGAGATTGCAAAAGCGTTATCCAAAAATGCAAACATTTTAATTTTGGATGAACCGACAGCGGCTTTGACAGAACAGGAAGTTAGAATCCTTTTAGATATTTTATTAGAGTTCAAAGAACGTGGTGTGACATGCATCTATATCTCTCACAAATTAAATGAAGTATTTGAAATCGCAGATACGATTACTGTTTTACGAGATGGACAAACAGTGTCTACCCAACCTGCATCAGAGTTAACAGAGGATAAAGTTATCTCTTTAATGGTAGGGCGAGAAATTAAAGAGCGTTTCCCTCGTATCAAAGCTGAACCGAAAGAAACCGTTTTGTCTGTTCGTGATTATTCTGTATTTGACCAAGAAAATGCATCGAAAAAGCTCGTGGATTCTGTTAGCTTTGACGTTCGTAAAGGTGAAATTCTTGGTATCTCAGGATTGATGGGATCTGGTAGAACAGAACTTGTTATGAGTCTTTTTGGTGGTCTACAAGGTGGAAATTCAGGTGAAGTGTTAATCGATGGGAAGAAAGTAAAGATTAAAAATACGAAGCAAGCGATTCAACAAGGACTTTCTCTCGTATCAGAGGACCGAAAGAAATACGGTTTGATTCTAGATATGGACATTAAGAGTAATATTTCGATTTCTAGCTTACCTTCTATTTCTAATCGTCAGGTGATCAACAAAAATGAAGAGATTTCTCACGGAAATAAATATATTGATTCACTGAGAATAAAAGCAAATTCAGTAGAGACAGTAACAGGAACATTAAGTGGTGGAAATCAACAAAAGGTCGTACTAGGTAAATGTCTAATGACAAAACCGAAAGTGCTTATCTTGGATGAACCGACAAGGGGTATCGATGTTGGTGCAAAGTTCGAAATCTATAACTTAATGAATCAATTAATTAGAGAAGGCGTGGCTATAATCATGATTTCTTCTGAATTACCTGAAGTAATGGGAATGAGTCACCGAATTATGGTTATGTCTGAAGGGCAAAAAGCAGCGGAATTCGTTGCAGAAGAAGCAACACAAGAAAAAATTATGGTAGCCGCAACGGGAGGAGTGACAGTATGAATACCGCTAAGAAAATAGATGTAACAGAAACAGCTGTTGATGTGAAAGAAAAGAAAATACATTTGTTCAAAATGGACATCCGTGCGTACACGATGATTGGTGCGTTATTAACAATTTGGATCTTATTCTCATTATTGAATGATACATTTCTAACACCTCGAAATCTATCAAATCTATTTCTACAAATGTCTGTAACCTCCATTCTAGCAATTGGTATGGTACTTATTATTGTAGCTGGTCAAATTGATTTATCAGTAGGTTCACTAGTTGGGTTAACAGGTGGGGTTGCAGCGATCTTAAATGTATGGCTCGGTTGGCATCCAATTCTTGTTATTATTGCAACAATTGTACTAGGTATGATTATCGGTTTGGTTCAAGGTTGGTGGGTCGCCTATCGGGCAGTTCCAGCCTTCATTGTAACTCTGGCAGGTATGTTAATATTCCGAGGGATATTAACAGGGATTACGAATAGCCGTACAGTAGCACCACTTTCTCCAGGATTGAAAGTATTAGGTCAAGGTTACATTCCAGCATTGGTTGGATTAATTATTGCAGGTATTGCTGTATGTTTAACTATTTTCTTCATGACGAAAAAACGTAAAGATAGAATTAAATATGGTTTCCCAGTAATTCCAACAAGCTGGACGGTAGGTATTATGCTTTTAACAGCTGCTGGAATTATCGGATTCGTTATGCTAATGAATGCATATCAAGGAATTCCAATTCCATTTATCATCGTAATTGTTTTAGCTATCATCTTCACGTTTATTGCAAAAAATACTGTCTTCGGTCGTCAAGTGTATGCATTAGGTGGAAATCCAGAAGCAGCAGCATTATCTGGTATTGATATTAAGAAACGTATCCTTATGATCTTTGTATTAGGTAATACATTAGCTGCAATTGCTGGTCTGATTTTAACAGCACGTGTTAATGCGGCAACAGTTGGGGCAGGAACGATGTACGAGCTTGATGCAATTGCTGCGTGTGTTATCGGTGGAACGAGTCTTATGGGTGGAGTCGGAACGATTTCTGGTGCACTAATCGGTGCGCTCGTAATGGCAAGTCTAGATAACGGTATGAGTATTATGAACATTGATTCATTCTGGCAATTGATTGTAAAAGGTAGCATTCTAGTTCTAGCGGTATGGGTTGATATGGTAAGCCGTAAGAAGCAAGCTAAAGCATAATTTAATAGCAACATAGTCTTCCTTATGTGGATTCATCTTCTAGTAAGGAAGACTTACTTTCTATAGAAAGAGAGTTATATTTTTTGGAGGTGATGTTCATCAGACAATAACATTTCCTATTCGTTCTGAACTAATTGTTTCTTTGCTTTGTTTGTGTGTGAGTGACTTTTATGAATTTTACCAGAATTGCACTTCAGAAGTGTACAATATTTGGAGATATTTCGTAATTGAACTAATTTTGATACATACAATAATTAATTTTCTTCTTAATAATTTTTTCTTATTCACTTCTTCTTCAAGACTTATCATCATGTGTAAAAGTAAAAAGTCACCAGTTTGATTCTCCTCATGAAATGACATCTACAGAAATTATTCTATTCGTAATTAAAATCAAAAGGTATGGAGGTAATACAATTGAACAAAAGAACAGTATGGAACAAATTATTTACAATTGTCCTAAGTATTAGCATGATTGTCGGAACTTTTGCAGCTTTCTTCAACACAAGTAATGTTGCTAGCGCTGAAGAAATGCCATTATATAAGGATGCAAATGCTTCAACTCCAGATCGTGTCGCAGACTTACTTTCTAGAATGACACTAGATGAAAAGATCGGTCAAATGACACAAGTAGAACGAAACAGTATTGGAGCAGATAGCAATTTAGCAACGTTTAATATCGGATCTGTATTAAGTGGAGGTGGATCTGCACCATCACCAAATACTCCGGAAGCATGGGCTAACATGTATGATGGTTATCAAAGAGCTGCATTACAGTCTAATCTTCAAATTCCAATTATTTATGGAATTGATGCGGTTCATGGAAATAACAATGCATATGGAGCGACGATATTTCCACATAATATCGGCTTAGGTGCTGCTCGTAACCCTGAACTACTGCGAGAAATTGGGAGAGCAACAGCTGAGGAAGTTGCTGGAACAGGAGTTGACTGGACGTTTGCACCTTGCTTATGTGTAAGTAGAGATGAGCGTTGGGGAAGAACATATGAGAGCTATGGAGAAGATCCAGAGATTGCAAGCTCTTATGTGACGATCATTGAAGGACTACAAGGAGACTTACGTGATTCTGGTACTATTTTAGCGAATGCTAAGCACTGGGTCGGAGATGGTGGCACATTAGGTGGCGATGACCAAGGTGATACAGTACTATCTGAGCAAGAATTAAGAGAAATCCATATCCCTCCATTTATCGATGCGATTGAAGCAGGTGTTGGATCAGTAATGGCTTCATTTAGTAGTTGGAATGGAGAGAAACTTCACGGTCATAAATATCTTCTTACAGACGTGTTAAAAGATGAACTAGGTTTTGAAGGATTTGTTGTATCAGATTGGGCTGGAATTGATCAGTTACCAGGTGATTATGCGAGTGATGTGAGAAATTCGATTAATGCTGGAATAGATATGGTTATGGTGCCTCAAGACTATAGAACATTCATTAATACTTTACGTATTGAAGTGAATGAAGGACGAGTTCCAATGTCACGTATTGATGATGCTGTTAGTCGTATTTTAACGCAAAAATTTGAACTTGGCTTATTTGAACAACCTTTCACAGATAGAACATATACATCAACAATCGGATCACAAGAGCACAGAGATATTGCGAGAGACGCTGTACGTCAATCTCTTGTTCTATTGAAAAATGAAGGTGACATTCTTCCATTAGATCAAGGTTTGGATAAAGTATTCGTTGCTGGTAAAAATGCGAACGATATCGGAAACCAATCTGGTGGTTGGACAATTACGTGGCAAGGTCAGAGCGGAGATATTACACCAGGAACGACGATTCTAGAAGGTATTCAAAGCACTGTATCTCCAAGCACTGAAGTAACATTTAATGAATCCGGTGATGGAATAAATTCAAGTTATGACGTAGCTGTAGTTGTTGTTGGAGAAACTCCTTATGCTGAAGGTGAGGGAGATCGACCAAACGATTTAAGACTTGATCAAACAGATCTTGCTACACTACAAACAATCCAAAGCACGGGTGTACCGACTGTCGTTATTTTAGTGTCTGGTAGACCGATGGTTGTTACCGACGAATTAGCAAATTGGGATGCATTTGTTGCAGCATGGTTACCAGGAACTGAAGGTGACGGTGTAGCTGAAGTTCTCTTCGGTGTCGATGGTTATGAATTCACTGGTAAACTGCCATTTACTTGGCCACGTTCAGAATCTCAAATTCCAATGAATGTGGGTGATGCATCATATGATCCTCTATTCGAATATGGGTTTGGTTTAGAATATGGTGACGTTGTTATACCTCCAGTGGTTGATCCAATTGATGCATTTGAAAGAATTGAAGCAGAAAGCTTTAACTCTATGAGTGGCGTTCAAACTGAAGAAACTACTGATGTTGACGGCGGTGAAAACGTAGGCTGGCTTGACAATGAAGACTATCTTGTATTTAACAAAGTGGACTTTGATGATGGAGCAACTGGAGTAGAAGCCAGAGTCGCTTCTCAATCAGCTGGAGGTACAATTGAATTTAGATTGGATAGCACGAACGGAGAGTTAATTGGAACGGTTGATCTTACAAATACAGGTGGCTGGCAAGATTGGGTAACAAATACAGCTGCTGTTTCAAACGCAACAGGCATCCATGACTTGTATGTCGTGTTCAAGGGTGAAACGCAAGAGGGAATTGGAAACTTGAACTGGTTTGTTTTCACAAAGGAAATGGGAACGACACCACCTACTGGTGAAGATAAAATTGAAACAGATGAATACACAATTGAAATGGTTAATGATGATCCAACGAGTGTGACGTTTATCTTTACTCCTACTCTAGAAACTTCTTCATTTGTTGACTTACATTATAAAGTGAATGATGGGGTACAACAAAATGTAAAAGCAACGGAAAACGGTGATGTTTGGGAGTATACTGTAACTGGCTTACAAGAAGGAGATTCATTAAGCTTCTACTATACGTATGAGAAAGAAGGATTAGCATACGATACACCAGAGTATGACTATACAAATTAATTTTCTATATTGTTGTGATGAAAAGGGCTGCGGTTATTGCAGCCCTTTTTATAGGAAAAGAAAGTATAACAGTTAGAGAGGTTTAGCTACACGTTCCATAGGCTTGCAGTCATAAGATAAATTTGTAAGAAGGTAAAGAGTAATTTTACCGCCAATAGGTGGGCACCTTTCTTAAAAAGATCCTTAATTATAGAAAAGGGGCGATTAGGTGAAGAGAAAGCAAACGATTAAGCGAAAGTTACTATTTATATATTTATCAATCTTAATTAGCATGGTTGGTATAAATGCCCTTATCACATATGCAGGTAAAACATCAATTAAGAAGTATGAAGAAATGACAAGTAGTCTCATCATGGAGCAGAATTTGAAAAATCAAACCGAAGCAACATTTAATACGTATTCGGAGATGATGATCAATTATACAGACGAAGCAAAAGCAACTTATCAAGCAGAATTACATAAATTAAACAACCTCCTTCAAGAAATAGGGAATAAGATAGAGTTTGAGGAAAGTATAATAACATATAAAGGTGTCGTTAATACAGTTGAACGTTTGCAAAATGAATTTCAGCAAGGCGAACAGAAGCTAGAGCAAAATCGCTTAACTATTGAAGCTAAACAGCATTTGAATAAGGCACGTGAAATCGTCGAGTTTATTGATGAAAATACAAACGAACTAATTTCTAAGGAACTGAACTATACGGAACAAATGCAAAAGGAAATTAAGCAGAAGTTTGAGTTTCAATTCTACCTTCAGCTAATTTTATTCGGCCTCATTATAATTGGTAGCACATGGCTTATTATTCGATTTGCTAATCATACGAAAAAGCGTTTGAAAATGATTGAACGAGCAGCGAAGCAGTTGGAAAATGGAAATTTACAACATACCTCAATTGAGAATCTAATTAAAGGTTCAGATGAAATCGCTGGGTTAGCAATATCCTTTGAAACGATGAAAAAATCAATTACGGAAATGATTATGCAGATGAAGACGAGTGGTAATGAAATCCAGCATGCATCTCAACATTTATCGCATATGATGGATAGAAGTAGTGAAGTGAATGATACAATTGTCAATTCGGTGTATCTCGTAAGTGAAACGGCAAATGAACAGTGCAATCTCGTTGATTCCTCTGTAGAAAATATAGATTCTTCCTTGCAAACGATTCAGAAAATCTCTCAGTACTCACAAGAGATGATGCATGGAGCAAATATTTTAAATGAAGAAACGATCAATGGTCAACGGATCGTACATGCAATGATAAGTAGTTCAATGGAAGTGAATGATTTTCTCACGCATTTTAAAGAGTTAATTTTGGACTTGAATAAGCGATCGAATGAGATTACTCAAATTATTGAACTTATTACAACAGTAAGTAGACAAACGAATTTATTATCACTGAATGCAGCGATTGAAGCAGAACGATCTGGTGCAGCAGGAAGAGGATTTGCTGTTGTGGCGAAAGAAATTCGTAAGCTTGCAGAGCAGACGAACGAAGCTTCCAACAAAATTGGTACGATTATTTCAGGTATACAAACAGATGTTGATGAGGTAAATACAAGGGTCACTGGCGAAATGTCACACATTGTTGAAGAGCGAAATGAACTTGATACTTCTACACAAGAAGCATTTGTAACAATGTCTACTCATTCCAATCAATTAAAAGAAAAGATCCACCAAGTGAATGAACGAATTTTGTCATTAGAAAAAGAATTAACATCACTAAATGGAGGAATGCAACAATTGAGTGAGATGTCAACTGCACTAGCAGTAGACAGCCAGCAGTCATCAGCAGCAACTGAAGAGCATGCACATAGCATTGGAGAGGTAAATAAGGAAGTCATGCGCCTTAAGCAATTGGGAATTGATAATGAAGAGCTGATTCAGCACTTTGATGTGTTAGATGAGGACAATAAAGAAGAGGAAGGTAAGATTTAAGGTCATTTCTTTTGGGGGAAACTTTAAAAATAACTGGGATTCACAGTTTAAATTACAAAGCAAAAGAGCTCAGTTCATTTTATATACTCCCCTTGTGGTAGATAGGTTTAATAATAAAACTTGTTTATCTTTAGGGGAACTTCTTCCAATAAAGCTTTTTTTGTTGAATCAACCAATCATAATGAGAAAAAATTACAAAAAGGATAGTTTACATAATTTATCTTTCTTATTGCCTACTTAATCTCTCTATTTCAGATTCAACTTTATAAATTCTTTTATTTAATACTTCTGTTTTGTTATCAACATGCTCGGCAATTTTCTCAGTATATGTTCCTAAGTTTTCAATTATATTTTTTTGTAACTTGTCTAATCCAGCTTCTAGTCTCATTTGACCCTCTTTTAGTTCACTTGTGTCTTCTTTAATGTCTCCTAGTTCATTTAAAATTTGGTTTAATATCTTTTCCATATTTTTTTCCTCCTTTCTAATGAGCTTCTTTCTATATGATAACATTATTTAGCTGTAACGACACTTAACTTTTCATTATTAGAAAAAGAATTAACTATACTTAAAAGATACAGAAAAACTTGTTGATTTACATTCAGGTTCATTTTCAAAAGGTGCCGAAGTAAGTACTAATAGTATCAATATGCCTTCTAACTTAAAATTTTCATCATCAGGAATTTGGAAGCTCCTTGTTTATATTGATGGGGAATTGTATGAAAGTATCGTAATAGAGGTTGAATAGTAGTTATATTGCATCAAGCAACAGAACATTCTATTGATGGTCAATAATTAAACAAAAAATGCTTGGAGAAATTTTAAATATATTAAACTAATAAGAGGATATTATGTTCAATATATGAGCAATTAAATAGACGTTGTCAATAATGTTTTATATGTATAAAATGCAATGAAACATTTATTCGTTTTTTAGTGGAGTACAGCCCTTAGCGGGAGGCGTAGTGAGGTCTTTAGACCGTTCGTTACTATTTTTCAGGGTGAAGTGTTATGAGGGTAAAAGAAAATCTTATAGAGAATAACAACAAGATATATATGTTACTAAATCAAGAGGAGTTCCCTGTAATTGGTAAATATTAAATCTTAATTATTGTGTCTTTATTTGAAGAAGTATTAAAACTGGAGGCAGTATCCTTTATTTCACTACGAAAAATAATAAAATCCCAATATATTGATGATGTGTAAGAAAATTAGTGTTATATGAATCAAACTATCAATTGTGAAAACAAAGCAAAAAGTAAATCTGGAGTGAAAATAATGTGTAAAGATAATTATAATAAAGCCATAGAATTGATAGAACAGTATAATGACATTGCTGATTTTATTGGAGAACAATCAGAAGTGATAGTGAACAAAGCAGAACAAGCTTTGGGATTTATTATTCCTCCTATGTATCGTGATTTTATAAAAAGATATGGCGCTGGTAACTTTGGAGCGGAAGAAATATATGGAGTAACAAGTGATAACTTTGAAAATTCTTCAGTGCCAGATGCTATTTGGTTTACAATCACTGAAAGAAGCGAATCAAATTTCCCACAACACCTTTTAATAATCTATGATACGGGGATGGGTGCATGGTATTGTCTTGATTTTAGCCAAGCTACACCAAATGGTGAACCGCCAGTTGTTTCATTTTTCTCCGGATTTAAAACAGGACAACAAAATAATAATATCGTTGCTAAAGATTTTGGAGAATTTCTGTTATCACTAGTTAAAGAAGAGATTGAAAATTAACTATGTCTCAGTTCGGAGAAACTGTGCAGTAAATCAGTTTGTTTTATTTTTCTAAATAATAGGATTTTCACTTAAGAACATAATTGGAGTTATCTCGAATTCAAGTCTTTAACTAAAAAGCATGAATGTAAAATACATAGTAAAAGGGATAATACATATTATATATGACTAATATGTATTATCCCTTATTTTTTATGACTTTTTATGATTTAGGTCTTGATAAAACACTTCCACGCATTTTTATACTTACTATGAATTTAAATGTTATCTACATAATTAAATTCACACGCATTTCCTTAAATGTTTCCTTCTATCTTTTATTGAATCTTGGAAAACCGATAAAAATTGCTATCGTTCCACAAATAGCGATTAAGATTGGATAAAATGCATATGGTAAAATTTCGATTGGTGAGATTGATGCAAAGCTTGCAGCAATAAGCATCTGTGCACCATACGGAATTAACCCTTGCACACTACATGAGAAGATATCAAGTACGCTCGCAGATTTGCGATTATCGATGTTGTATTCATCAGCAATATCCTTTGCAAGTGGGCCAGTTGTGATGATTGCAATCGTATTGTTCGCTGTCGTAACGTTTGTTGCACTAACAAGTCCTGCGATACTGAACTCAGCACCTTTTTTCGACTTAATATTTTTTGTCATGATGTTAAGAATGTACTGAATACCACCATTGTCTGTAATGAGTTGGACAATACCACCGATGATGATCGTTAATAAGATCAATTCAGACATACTACTGATGCCATCTGTAATTGCAGTTAAGAAGCTTGATAGAGTGTAACTACCATCTATTAACCCGATTGCTCCAGAAAGGATGATACCACTAGTCAAAATCACGAAAACGTTTAAGCCAATCAGCGCACCTATTAACACCCCAAGGTAAGGAAGTAGTTTCACAATAGTATATGCTTCGACTGTTACATCGGAATGTGCAGTAGGTGTTATGACGAGCAGAGTAATGATTGTAAGGATAGCTGCTGGAAGAACAATCAAAAAGTTTGTTTTGAACTTATCCTTCATTTCGGTTTTCTGTGTTCGTACTGATGCAATTGTCGTATCTGATATGATAGATAGATTATCCCCAAACATAGCTCCACCGATGACAGCACCCATTGCGAGTGCAACTGAAATGTCAGTTTGACTACTAATACTAACCCCAATTGGCGCTAGTGCTGCAATTGTACCTGTTGATGTTCCCATTGAAAGCGAAATGAATGCTCCAATGATGAATAAACCTACGATAAGAAAACTTTGTGGTAGAACGGAAAGTGCTAAATTAACAGTTGAGTCAACAGCGCCCATTCCTTTCGCTGTAGCAGAAAATGCACCTGCAAGCATAAAGATGAACACCATGATCATGATATCTGTATTCCCTGCACCTTTTGCAAAACGTTCAACTTTTGTCATGAACGGCGCTTTCCGGTTCATCACTAGTGCTAAAGCTGCTGCTATAAGCGCTGCTACAAGAATTGGTAGTTTATAAAAATCGCCTGTAATAATACCTGCTCCGATAAATAACCCTAAAAATATAATGAGTGGTAATAGTGCTAATGAATTGCCTTGTTGTTTCATGATTACACCTCAATTGTTATTTTTAAATAGAAAAAGATAAAACCCCAACTCATTCTGAGAAGAGGTTATCTATATAGCCACTAGTGGAAAAAATCTCTACTAGTTATCAATCTATATAATGAGAACACGATTAAAACAAGTGTTATCTTTTATCGGAAAGAGAAAAGCAACGCCTTAAATTATCTGTAATCAATGTATTTCTAAAACGTTATATTGTTGATAACAACATAAAAATTTATTCGTAAATATTATATTGAGAAAGATTCTTTTAATACTTTAAGTTGTTCCTATAAGAATGTCAAGAGTATATTTATTCAATATATAGTTATATTTATAATCGGAAAATTTGCAAAGATAGATAGATTGTCATTTGAATTTTAACAAAGGGTGAGCTATATTAAGCACGGTGTTTAAGGTGTAAATAATGGTTCTGAAACAAGTAATTGACAGTATAAAGGGATGGGGTTCTATGAGTTTATTACAAATCGTACAAAAGAAAAAGGAGAAAGTTGCGTCATTTGAATCATTAGTAGAAAAAAGCAAGAATCACCAAACGGTTCTTTCAGTTCAATCTGATGAAGATATACATAAGCAGTTACAATTAATTAACTTAACAGAAGCTGATTTGGCAATCCTAAAACAGATTCAACCATTAATAAGTAGGAACATTGAACAATTTACGTCGGGGTTCTATGAAGCTCTTCAAAAAGTTGGAGAATTAGATAGAATTATTAGAGATAATAGCTCGGTTGAACGACTAAAGAATACGTTAAATGTGCATATTATTGAAATGTTTAACGGAGTAATTGATGCTGATTTTATTCAAAAACGAAATCAAATTGCACAAGTACATCTTAGAATCGGATTACAACCAAAGTGGTATGTGGCTGCATTTCAGCATTTGTTCTTAAATATTATGGATATTATTTTTCAAGATGAAGAAGAACTACATAATGAACAAGAACGAGCACAATCACTAATAGTTGTTAGTAAAATAATAAATTTAGAACAGCAGATTGTATTAGACGCATATGAGAAGAAAAATGCACGCCAAGTTGAAGAGAATGAAAAAAATAAGCAAGAAGTTAAGGCATCAATTAGTGAAACGACTGAAGAACTTACTACGATGATAGTTCAAGCAACAGCAGCTATTCAAGAAATTGTTGCTCAATCTCAAGGAATCTATAAGATTGCGAAAAATGGTACGGACTTATCGAAGGTTGCTGAGAAAAATACAATTCAAGGTCAGCAACAAATGGACCAATTACATGAAAATATGAACCAAATTGATCAAACCGCGATTAAAATAACGAATAATATAAACATGCTTGAGAAGACATCAGTACAAATTGGGTCAATCGTTGATGTGATTACAACGGTCGCTGAACAAACGAACTTGCTTGCGTTAAATGCTGCGATTGAGGCGGCACGTGCAGGAGAGCACGGTAGAGGGTTCGCGGTTGTTGCAGATGAGGTACGGAAGTTAGCTGAACAAACGAGGTCATCAGCAACACATGTAACTGAACTCGTAAATTCAACAGCGGAGCAAGTAGGTTATGTGGTGTCTGATATCAATGCTGTTAATTCTTTTGTTCGAAAAGGAAATGACAGTATGGGAACGGCGTCAGAATCACTTCAAAATATATTGAGGTCTATGAATGAAAATAAAAAACAAAGTGAATTCATCATGAAAGAAACGGAGACTTTTACTGAGATTATCACTAGTATGGGCCAAGCAGCTACCGACATTTCCTCGTTTGCAGAGGACTTAAATCGAGTGATGAAAGAATACTAATAGTAGTAAAAAGAAAACGTTCATTAGCTTCAATGTGCTAAGTATCATTCAATCTCTTTTTTGGAGAAATATACAATATTATAAAGGTATGAAAAGCTTAGTTGTCGTATTTTTCAATCGTAAAGGGGGGATTATACTTGTTTCGAAATAATAGAGGACAGGTACGTTCAGGCTGGCTCATAATGTTAACAATGTTTTTGTTTCTTATTTGTAGCATTGTATTTGCTTTTCCTGGAACAGTTTGGTTCAATGTGATAAACGAAGAAGCTATATACATGTCTAATAGTGAATATATGCGTGCATTAAGTAAGCTTCCATGGGTTGAACTAGCGATGAATGGTGGAGCAGTGGTTGGAGGAATTATTGCAACAATACTTGCTTGGAAGTTCATAAACAAACAGAATGTAAAGGATTTAGGAATTTCTATTAATTCTGTAAATATGAAGGATTTTGTTGTTGGTATTGGGTTAGGAGTTTTGTCGATGACGTTGATCTTTACGATATTAGTCATGTCAGGAAGCGTTGAGCTTGAACAGAGCTTGTTAGAACCAGTCTTCTCGGTACAATCCGTAAGCTTTCTTATTTTATATATACTAGTAGGTTTCTCAGAAGAGATGTTAGGGCGTGGCTATATTATGAAGACGATGTTAGATAGAGGTAATTCAAAGCTCGTAGCTCTCATAACTTCTTCGATAATATTTTCATTGTTACATAGTATGAATCCGAATGTTAGTATATTAGGTTTGATGAATATAGTATTTGTCGGAATTTTGTTTGCCTATATGTATCTTGCTACGAATAGCCTTTGGATGCCAATTGGTTACCATATTACGTGGAATTACTTTCAAGGCAACGTCTTTGGATTTCCTGTTAGCGGTATTCAATCACAAAGTATATATGAAGTCAGTTTAATAGAGGGAAGAGATTTGTTAACTGGTGGAACATTCGGACCTGAAGCAGGTCTATTAGCCACAGTCGTCATTATGTTAGGAATTGTGTTTACGAAAATATATAGTCATCGAAGAGAAGAGCAGAGTTTTGACATGTAATTATATAAGCAGGTAATCGAGCTAACGATTTATATTGAGTCGTGGCTCGTTTTTTATACAGTTTAATAGCCCTAACGAATAGTAAAGTGTGAAGGGGAGTATTATATATTTAGTAAAAGGGCTCATAGTTCAAAACTTTAGCTTTTCTTGAACTGTGAGCCCTTTGACATAAATGTTGAAGGGTATTTCTATTATTTTATTTATTACTTTATCTATAGGTAGAGAGGGACAAACGGTGTAAGTATTTCTTTTCTGTCTCTTCTAATGCAAATACTCTGCGTCTTTAATTGGCCAGTAAACAATTTGTGCTTCACCAATAATTTTATCCATTGGGATAGTACCTATAAGTCTACTATCTACACTAGGCCGTCGGTTATCTCCTAATACAAACAATTCACCATCAGGAACGACATCAAAACCAGTTAGCTCTTCTAGTGTGAAATCAAAGGTTAAGTTGCCTTCTATTTCTTTCTTTAGTTCATCTAAATATGGTTCATCTATTGGCTCTCCATTAATGTATAGCACATCATCTTTATAAGCGACATGATCACCTGGAAGTCCAATAACTCGTTTAATATAATCCTCATCCTCAGTTGCTTCAAATACGACAACATCAAAACGTTGTGGTTCACCAATTGAATAATTAACCTTATTCACGATCATTCGATCTTGATCCTGAAGTGTTGGCACCATTGATTCTCCATCTACAATAATGGGCGCAAAGAGGAAATAACGTATTATTGCTGCCAATGCTATAGCTATTATGAATGCTTTAATCCATTCTCTTGACTCACTCTTTGTATTGGTCATGATAAATCCTCCTTCATATAGAAGTTATTTTTCATTATAACATGTACGAATGTTCATTTATTGTATTTAACATTTTTGTAATATAAACCCTTTTAATCTCATGTGCAAAGTTGATACCTCTTATTAATTACTTGTTGTTATCGGAATGGTCAATTTTTGATTTCTAAATAGAAAATTTTGTATGATTTCTTAAGATACAGTTTGTAAATGAAAACTTAGGTGTACATTGTTTGCATCAAATTCCTCTCGTTTTGATTTAGGAAGGCTAAGATCTTACTTTGCGTATATTCGATTGACTTATTTACAATTGTTTTTTATCCAGAATTGTTTTATGATTGTGTAATTTACAAAATTCTAAAGATGAGGTTTACGCATATGGATATTTTAGAACGTGCTACACAAAGAAAGAAATTGGCTTTAGAAATTCTTGAGAAATTAAATCTGTTAGAAAGGTGGGCTGCAATTGGTGAAACATATTTAGTAGGAGCAGCAGCGTATGATTTAATTGTCTCTCATGACATCGATATAGAAACTTTTTCTGAAGCCCCTAATGTACATAAAGTGTTCGAACTATTAACTTCTTTATCTAGTGATCCTAACGTCGTGCAAATTAAATATCATAATTATATGGATTCTCCATTTAACGGATTATATTTCAAACTATTATATAGAGATAGTCAATTAAATGTTTGGAACATAGATATGTGGCTGTTTTCTAATGACCATAAAGGCCCACAGTCTAAAAACTTAGTGCAAGATATGTTGCAAACCTTAACAGATGATATGAAGATCTCAATCTTATTAATTAAAGAAGAGTTAGTTAGAAAAGATATAAAATATTCCTCCATTTACATTTATCAAGCAGTAATTGATTATAATATTCGAACGACAGAAGAATTTTTTGACTGGGTGAAAACGAAAGAGATGAATAAATTAACAACTTGGAAACCAAAAATTAGAAATTAGAAAAAATGAATGGGGATGTTATGTATGATTATAAAAGCGAATATTGAACTCGACAGCGATGATTGTAGGGGTAGCCACTCATCCAGAACATAGAGGAAATGGTCTTGTTAGTATGGTTATGGAATCTTTATTAATCGAAGTTTTAAAAGAAGGGAAAGTAGTAGGGTTGCTTTATGATAATCCTCACGCTGGTGGTCTATATAAGAAGTTAGGTTTTCAAGATATAGGTAAGTGGGTTATTTATAAAATAGAGTAGAGTTAATTTGAAAAGTTGTTTTATTTGGTTAACGACTAAGTGTAGTTAGGATGATTTCATCTTGATGTTTCTGTTGAATAGTAACAAGAGGTTTATTCTAACAAATTTCAATTTGTCAGTTTCCATTAAATAATATTATTTTAGTTTTTTGCTAGGAGATATACTATCCTCTACACATTTTTCTGGTATCAATTTGATAGGTGTCCAACTCCCATTTAAGTTTTGTCTATATTGGGCGACTTCAATGTCAGTTCCATTTGTTAATTCAAAAAATATAAAAAGGTACACAAAACCATCCGTACCAGTAAAAACGATGTTCTTCACATACCCACTTTGAATCGTTGGATACCTTGTCTTGACGAGTTTACACCAATTTCCGTATTTCGCTTCAATAACACTTTCAGCATTATGATCCCAGCCATGGTAAGCAGCACACAAGAAATCTTCTCCGTGTAATACGATATTATTAATTTTATAGCCGTCAGTTTCTTTAAGAACAGTTATATATCCATAGTAGTAAGCAAAGTAAGTTACATCCTTTGCGGACCCTTCTATTGTTTCTAATTCTATGAAATAACGCCAGTTTTTTAATGAATTAGAGTGACTGTATATCCTTTGCAATTTTATAAGATTAATGTGAGCTATATTGTTAAAAGAATGAACAAACTCATTGTAATTTACTTTTTTTTGATAGCTTTCTGTTAGAAAATGATAAGCGATTGGATATGGAAGAGTAGCCATGCCGACAGTACCACACCCACCTACCTTTCCTTCAGGGAAGATTGCTGCCTCCATTAGGACACTATAATAGTTTATTATTGTCGCTTCAGGTGATGTTGTTAAGTATTGAGGTAATTGAATTTCTGACACATCTACTTTATAGTACGGATGAAAAAATGTAGAAGAGACTTGATAATTAAGGGCAGGTAAGTGAGAGGGACGAAAGTACTTTTGATTAACATTTACATTACCAATACGAAGACCCTCTAAGTTTTCTTGCTTGCGTTCTCTTTTTTGAAGAAAACCTCCCATTAATAAAACTTCAGTATCCAAACTAATCCCTCCCTTAATTTATCCTATTGTGGTTATGTATAATCGATGCTTAGTAAAATTAAAGATATGTAGTTTTATTGATTACCATCAAAAGGGTTACCTGAAAATTTTTGAACCAAAAATCACCTTATATGACAGGAACATAGGAAATAATTTAGTTAAGTAATAAGTTTACATAGGATATTTTGACTCAGGAGGAACAGGTAAAAAAGGTCATAGATGACAGCATCTTTAGTCATTGTGATGTTATAAAATTTATATGTGTGATGCAAAAAAATGATGTAGAGACGATTATTTTCACGATGATCGCATTGTCTTTGAAAAAAAACAAGTCCAATATTCATATATCCACTAACTGTAAGAAATTTTATTTCATCCTAATACTTATAATAAATTTTAGCTTTTAAATGCATCAGGTGCTGAGGGAGGTGATATATTAGAATTAGCTGAAAATGGATAGGTGTTATTAATTAATTTAATAATAGCTTTACTAAAGGTAGAGTCAAAATTACGTTAGTTTTCTCGGGGCGAAAATTTAGTTAGTAGAGTCGTTTCTCGTTTTATGCAATATGATATGTGATTCAAAATAAAAAAACGTGTGTTTTTGAAAATTAGAATTAGATAATCTGGTGTATACAGTTGAAAAAATTTTAAGGAGTGACACATATGGAATCAATTCTTTTCAAAGAATTTAAGTTAAAAAATGGAACTAAAATAAAAAATCGATTTTTCAAAGGGGCAATGAGTGAAGCACTAGCAAATAAATACCATCAACCTACAGAAGCAATTTATCATTTATATGAAAAATGGGCACTCGGTGGTACAGGTATTGTCGTTACTGGAAATGTAATGGTGGACAAAAGAGCGTTAGGTGAATCGAGAAATGTCGTTGTAGAAGATGAGAGTATGCTTCCTTTTTTAGAGAAATGGGCAGAGAGAGGGACAATTAATGATACACATTTATGGATGCAACTGAATCATCCTGGTAAGCAAGCTCCAAAAGGTATCGTTAAAGAAACTGTTGCGCCATCAGCGATTCCTTTGCACGAAAGTATAAGTAAATTTTTTCCTCACCCCAGAGAACTAACAAGTTCAGAAGTTTCTGATTTAATTCGCAGATTTGGAAACAGTGCAAAGATTGCTAAAAAAGCTGGATTTACTGGCGTACAAATCCATGGTGCGCATGGTTACCTTATTAGTCAATTTCTATCTCCGAGACATAACCAACGTAAGGATGAGTGGGGAGGAGACATCGATGGAAGGATGAAGTTTTTAATAGAAGTATATAGAGAGATCCGAAATCAAACTGGCTCGTTCCCAATAAGTGTGAAGATGAACTCAGCTGATTTTATGAAAGCGGGTTTTACCGAAGAAGAAGCGATGTATGTCGCTGGACAGTTAGAAAAAGAAGGAGTCGATTTACTAGAGATTTCGGGAGGATCTTATGAAAATCCGCAAATGACTGGTAGAAATGTGAAGGCGAGTACAAAACAAAGGGAAGCGTATTTCCTTGAGTTTGCAGAAAGGCTGAGACAAACCGTACACATTCCTTTAAGTGTTACAGGCGGATTTAGATCAAAGAATGGGATGGAAAATGCTATTCATGCGAATGCGACTGACTTTATAGGAATTGCTCGGCCACTAGCAGTTTATCCAGATCTTCCGAATTTAATCGCACAAAATAGTATACAGGAAGTCGTGTTATCCGAAAAGAAAGTTGGTGTGAACATTATCGATAATAAGATGCCATTTGAGGTGCTGTGGTATTCACAACAAATGGAAAGGTTAGGAAAGGGGAAAAAGGTAAAGCCTAATCATCCTGTTTGGATATCTCTACTTCAAGCTGTATTAAAAAATGGCAAAGAAGCTATACAGCTACAAAGAGCTAAATAATGATTTTAAATAGTAACCTTGTTTCAATGCTGGAATATGACATGAACTAACTAACAAAAAACGGTCCGTCTTTTAGTATTAGCAAGGCAAATTACATCTGAATTTCTAAATAACGGGGCGGAATAACGTTACATAATAGAAATAGAAATTCGTGACGAAAGTGTTCAAGCGAATGGAGATGACTGGTTATTAAAATGTGCATCTATATAAAAAATCCGCAAAATTTTGAAGCGATTTATAAGTTTGATTCGTATATGTAATATCGCATAATTTTATAACACGGTGTGGTAGTTTTGTTTGTAAGGGGGAGCATCATGTTTACTATATTTTTAACAATTGTTTTTATTATCCCTTTATATGGCGTGTTAATTTGGACTTATTTTAATCCAGAGGAAAGTATAATGTTCGGGAATAGGTGGAAGTATAAGGAAGATCCAGAGCTATCCGAAGAACATATTCGATATACTAAACTCTCTACACTAATTGTTATGGTTGGGTTGCCTATTATTGCATTTAGTTATATTATAGACAATCAATTGCTCATCTTTATTTCAGTTATTAGTTTCTTCATGTCCTTCTTCATTTTGGTACTTAAAATATTTAAATGAAGAAATTCTTAATCGGTTACAGAGGGTTGAATAGAAAGTAATGAAATTATTGTTAATTGAAGCTTCAAATTTTCTCATTTTTTCGAGATGGGAAACTTTGAAGTTTTTTTATACCATTAAAAAGTTAATTGGAGAAGACAAATTGTCAGTGTGTATATTACAAAAATATTGAATAACTGAAAAGTTTTAAATGGTTTAATAAAAATTTTCAGAAATTTTGTTGCAAACTTGTAAATACATGCTATTATTTATTTTAGTACTGACTTGTACATACAAGTAATGGGGGTAATAAAACATAATGTGCTAATTTTACACTTTATGGATTTTTTCTTCTGATGATTGTGAATAAAATAATATTCCATATCATAAATAAGTTTCATTACATAGACAGACACACTTGGATTGGAGTACATACAACAATACAAATTTATGTTAGACATTCAATTTAAGTCTAGTATGTACACTGATTAAAAAAGAAGGTTAATTAAAATCTATTATGATAGTTTGTGTGTACTAACAATAATGATGTATATACTCATTTTATTTTGATTAATAGTTGATAAATTTTCTATCAGTCATTTAATTAATTTAACAGTTTTGGTAAGGGTGTGATTGAGATGTGAAAAAGTAAGTTATTAATTGTTATTAGATAAGTACTCATGATTGTTCAAATATTTAAACCTCGAAATTATAGTTTAAAAGTTATGTAGAAGTAACAATGAAGTTGCGAAATTTGTCTACATACGGGAGGAGTTTTTGAATGTGTAAAACTAGAAATAAGAAACGATTAGTTTCTATTCTCACAACATTTGCGTTAACGACACAAATGTTTCCGCTTTCATCTTCAACAAGTTATGCGAGAGTTATTGAAGACGATCCTAACGAAACATTTAGCCAAGAAATAAATAATACATCGATCATTACGAATGGATTACAAGGAACCTACTACTCTGATGCACAATTCACAGAACATCTATTAATACGTATGGAAGATTCGGATGCAATGTATGATCTTGATGCACTTAAGATTCCGAAAGTGTTTAAGGGGAAAATGGAAAATGTTCATTCGATTAAATGGGATGGAACGATTGAACCACAGTATTCAGAAGTATATACGTTTACAACATCTGACAATGAACATATTAAACTATGGGTCAACGATCAAATACTTATTAATGGATTGAATTTTGATCCACTCCCAATTCAAATGGAAGAAGGCGAGCTATATCATATAAGAGTTGCCTATAGTAATCCAGACGAACCGCTCACTGACCTTGATATTAAGTGGAGCAGTGAAAGCCAAGAAGAAGAGGTTATTTCAAAAGAACATATTTTCTTACCAGTACACAGTGAGGATGCTGGAAATTCATTTTCACCTGAAGACCTACTTGTTGATGAATTAGAAGAAGTCATAGAAGAAATGTCAGAAGAATTACTTGAGATTCAAGAAGAAGTAATAGAATCAACAGAAGAACAAGTAGAAGAAACAGAAACGCCAGAACCAACAGAAGAACAAATAGAAGAAACAGAAACGTCGGAACCGTTAGAAGAACAAGTGGAAGAAGTAGAAACGGCTGAAACAATAAAAGAGCAAGTTGAAGAAGCAGAAATAACAGAACCAACAGAAGAACAAACTGAAGAAGCAGAAATAACAGAGTTAATAGATGAACAAGTTGAAGCAGGTGGAACGGAATCAACAGATGAACAAATTGAAACAGAAACGTTAGCTAAGAAAGTATCAGAAGTTGGTCTGTTCGGATCAACAGCAGCTTTAGATAATTTAGTAGGTCAGAATGATGAGCCTTCGAGTGTAGATACAGATAACGATGGAATAATAGACTACTGGGAAATGGAAGGGTATACGCATATTGCTGGTCTCGGATTAGTATCGTGGGAAGATGAATACGCTGAATTTGATGCACAAAGGTATGTTACATCACCATACAGAAAAAGTACAGATGAAGACCCATATAGTGATCTTGAGGAAGTAATGGGACAAGTCGATCAGGCAATCGATCCTCTTGCTACACATCCATTAGTACCGGCATTTCCTGATATTCAAGCAGAGATTGAAAGTATAACGATAACGCCTAATGAAATGATAACAACAACTGATGGTACAGTGTTGACGGAGGCTTGGAGTGATAGTACTGATAAAAGTAAAACCACGGCAAGCTCACTTGGTTTTAAGTCAGGGTTTGAAGTTGGTTTTGAAAAGAGCTTTGGCATAAAAGAAGGTGGCGCGAGTGCGAAAATTAACGGTAAGGTTTATGGAGAAGCGAATGGACAATGGGATAAAAGCAAGACAAAAACAACGACTCGTGTAGATAGCAAACAGGATACAACGAGCTGGAGTCAGGCGACAACAACGAATCCGTCAGAAGCTGCAACGAGTGTTTGGAATGTGAAATATACAAATAAAGGGACAGCACCAGCTTATGAAATTGTTCCTAGCTTGTCGCTACAAATTGGTGACAAAACCGCAGTTTCAATGGTACCAGCTAGTACGAATATAATTCAAAGTATAGCTCCTGATAATTACTATCCTAGTAATGGAACAATCGCATTGCAGTATATTGAATCAGGTACAGTGGATACGTTACCGATCAAGCTCACATTAGACCAAGTCCAATTAATTCAAATGGGTTACCCAATTTCACTAACTACCAATCAAATTAATGCAAAAGCGTTACAGCTTGACAATAATGGAGACCCATATTTGGATGACTGGAACAAATATAAGGTAGCAATTGATGCTGTATCAGCAAGTATTACGTATGTACATCCAGACAAGGGAGAAAAA